>JBDTLY010000324.1:0-4306 GCA_039934535.1 Casimicrobiaceae bacterium
TCGAGGAAACGGTCGGCGAGAATCGCGTTGGACGGTATCTCGCACATCATGATCACGCGGAGCCCCTTGCGCGCGCGCTCGAGCCCCTGCTCCTTCAACAGCGCGATCACCATCTCCGCTTCCTCGATGGTCCGCACAAACGGCACCATCAGCTCCACGTTGGTGAAGCCCATCGCCTCGCGCACGCGCTTCATCGCCGCGCATTCGAGCGCGAAGCAATCGTGGAACTCCGGCGCGATGTAGCGCGACGCGCCGCGGAACCCGAGCATCGGATTCTCCTCGTGCGGCTCGTAGCGCTGCCCGCCGACCAGGTTGGAATACTCGTTCGACTTGAAGTCCGACAGCCGGACGATCACCTTCTTCGGCCAGAACGCCGCGGCGATCGTCGCCACGCCCTCCGCAATCTTGCTCACGTAGAACTCGGTGGGGCCCGGATAGCCGGCGATCCGCTGGCGGATCTCGCGCTGCAGCTCGGGCGATTGGCGGTCGAGCTCGATCAGCGCCTTCGGATGGATGCCGACGTTCTTGTTGATGATGAACTCGAGGCGCGCGAGCCCGACGCCCTCGTTGGGGAGCCGGCGGAATTCGAACGCAAGCTCCGGATTGCCGACGTTCATCATGAGCTTGGTCGGCGCGCTCGGCATGTGGTCGAGCGCCACTTCGACCACCTCGACCTCGAGCAGGCCCGCGTAGACGTGGCCGGTGTCGCCTTCGGTGCAGGAAACGGTGACGTCGGCGCCTTCCGCCAGCACGCGGGTCGCGTCGCCGCAGCCGACCACGGCGGGAATGCCGAGCTCACGCGCAATGATCGCCGCATGGCAGGTACGACCGCCGCGGTTGGTGACGATCGCCGCCGCGCGCTTCATCACGGGCTCCCAATCGGGGTCGGTCATGTCGGCGACGAGCACGTCGCCGGCCTTGACCTTGTCCATTTCGGCGGCGGACTTCACGAGGCGCACGGCGCCCTGCCCGACCTTCTGTCCGATCGCGCGGCCCGAGGCCAGCACGGCCGACTTCGACTTCAGGCGGACTCGCCGCAGCGTGTTGCCGTCCTCGCGCGATTTCACGGTCTCCGGACGCGCCTGGAGTATGTAGAGCTTGCCGTCGACCCCGTCGCGGCCCCACTCGATGTCCATCGGCCGTGCATAGTGCTTTTCGATGGCGACGGCGTAGCGCGCAAGCTCCTCCGCCTCCGCATCGGAAATCGAAAACTGGTGCCGATCGTCCTCGGTGACGGGGCCGGTGACGGTGGAGGTCCCTGCGCGCCGCGCGTCCGCGAAGCCCATGCGGATCGCCTTGCTGCCGACCGTCTTGCGCAGGATTGCGGGTCGACCGGCAGCGAGGTTCGGCTTGTACACGTAGAACTCGTCCGGGTTGACGGCACCCTGCACCACGGTTTCGCCAAGGCCGTACGAGGACGTGATGAAGACCACCTGGTCGAATCCGGACTCTGTGTCCAGCGTGAACATGACACCTGCCGCGCCGAGGTCGCTGCGCACCATCCGCTGCACGCCGGCAGACAGCGCGACGTGCTCGTGCGCGAAACCCTGATGGGCGCGATAGGCGATCGCACGGTCGTTGTAGAGGCTTGCAAATACCTCCTTCACCGCATGAAGAATATTATCCAACCCATTGATATTTAGAAATGTCTCCTGCTGACCCGCGAAGGATGCCTCCGGCAGATCCTCGGCGGTCGCCGACGAGCGCACCGCCCATGTGGCATCGGGCGCCGCGACGGTCAGCGCGGCAAAGGACTCGCGAATAGCATCAGTCAGTGGCGCCGGAAGCGTCGCGGCCGTCACCCAACTCCGGATCTCCCCGCCGGCACTGGCAAGCGCAGTCACGTCATCGATGTCGAGGGTCGCCAGTCGCCGGGCGATGCGCTCGACCAGGTGGTTGTCCGCAAGGAATTCACGAAACGCGAAGGCGGTGGTCGCAAAACCTCCGGGGACGCGAATGTCGGCGCCCGTCATCTGGCTGATCATTTCGCCGAGCGACGCGTTCTTCCCGCCCACATTCGCGACGTCAACCATTCGCAGGCGGTCGAATGGTATGACCCGTACCGCTTCGCTCATTGCTTCCCCCACTGCGCCCTGCATCTGCTGCGGCGCGCAAAAGCGCTCGCAAAGATGCAATTCTACCCTGCCGAAATGGGCGTTCGAAGGAGTGTTGCGCTGCAGAAATGACGAACCCGCCGCAGCGGGTTCATCTGGATCAAGAAAACGTCGGATAGCGTTAGAAAGAGTGGCCGCCTTTGGGTTCGGCGCCCGGAATGGGGCCGCCCACTTCGGACAATTCGGGCGGTTCGGACCCATCGCCGAGCACCGCGTCGTCGAGCACGAGCGGCGCACCGCCGGCCCGGTTGCGGCCCTTCACCGCGCGCCGCAGCGTGCGATACAGGTCCGCGTGAGCTTCCTTGAGGTAGCTGATGATTTCGAAGTCCACCCGCTTCACTTGTGAGAGGTCGATCTGCTCGACATGCACGAGGCGCAGCAGTTCGCGCACCGGCTTCGGCATTTCGCGGCCGCTCTCATAGCGGGAGCCGCCGCTTTGCGTGACACCGATCTGGGTCCAGAACTGTTCCTGGTTGAGCCCGAGGCGCCGCCGGATTTCGCGGGGATTGAGTACGCGGTCGAAGAGTTTCACGAAACGATCGCCTTCATTTCAACAGAGCTTGAGCTACCCATGCGGACCGGTTGCCTGCCCCGGGACCGCGCCCACGACGCTATACCAATGGCATATTTTTCACCAAAATGACACTTGAATGCAAGCACCATTCATCCGACGGGCGAGCCCGCCTCTCCGCCAAACGCGCCAACGGCCCGCAACGCAGCCGACGCGGGGGCGACGAAGGAAGGCATCATTCTGCTAGAATCAAGGAGTTAACGCAAACAGAGCCCCTCTTTTCGCTCGCCCATGCGCCGTTACGATCTCCACTGTCACTCGACGCGTTCGGATGGTCTTTTGGCCCCGGCCGCCGTCGTCATGCGGGCGGCGCAGCGCGGCGTGGACGTTCTCGCCCTGACCGACCACGATGACGTCTCGGGCCTCGCCGAGGCCCGTTCCGCCGCCACGGCGGCGGGGATCGAATTCGTCTGCGGGACCGAGCTGTCGGTGAGCTGGGAAGACCTCACGATCCACGTCGTCGGGCTGCGGATCGATCCCGACAACGCGACCCTCGGCGCCGGTTTGGCCGCGATTCGCGAGGGCCGCTCGTCACGAGCGCGGCGAATGGGCGACGCGTTGGCGGACGCGGGGATTCCCGGCGCCTACGAGGGCGCACTCAAGTTCGTCACCAGCGAGCGGCTCGTGTCGCGCACGCACTTCGCGCGCTTCCTGGTCGAAGCCGGCTACGCGCGCGAGGTCAAGGACGTGTTCAAGCGCTATCTCGTGCCCGGCAAGCCCGGACACGTGCCGCATGCGTGGGCCACGCTGGGCCAAGCCGTCGAGTGGATCCACGTCGCGGGCGGTCAGGCGGTCGTCGCGCATCCGGGCCGCTACAAGGTGGATGGCGGCGGCATGCGGCGCCTGCTCGCGGAATTCCGCGATAACGGCGGCGACGCGATCGAAGTGCTTTCTCCCTCCCACTCGCCCGCGCAGTACACCGAGTTCGCCACCAAGTGCCGGGTGTACGGGCTCGCGGGCTCCTGCGGGTCGGACTACCATGGCCCCGGCGAGAGCTGGATGGATCTCGGCGACCTCCCGCCGATGCCGGCGGGCGTCGTTCCGGTCTGGAAGGACTGGTAGCCGCCACGGCGCGCCCTTTCGACACCGCCCGCCGATGCCGACTTGCCGCACCGTGTTCTTCATCTCCGATCGCACCGGCATCACCGCGGAGATGTTCGGCAACAGTCTGCTGTCGCAATTCGAGAACTTCGAATTCCAGCGGCAGACGATTCCGTTCGTCGACACGCCTGAAAAGGTCGACGCCGTCGTGCGGCAGGTCAACGAGACCGCGGTGCGCGAGGGCAAGCCCCCGATCGTCTTCAGCTCGATCGTCGACGAGGCGATGAGCGCGACGATTCGCCGCGACGCGAAGGCGCTCACCCTCGACCTGTTCCAGATCTTCATCGCGCCGCTCGAGACCGAACTCGCCGCCAAAAGCTCGCACGCGGCGGGACGCACGCACGGCATGGCCAACAGCCACGAGTATTTCGCGCGGATGGAGGCGATCAATTTTACGCAGTCGCACGACGACGGCGCCGACACCAGCGACCTGTCGAAGGCGCAGGTGATCCTGGTCGGCGTATCCCGCTGCGGCAAGACACCGACGTCGCTCTACCTCGCGCTGCAGTTCGGGATCCGC
>JBDTLY010000325.1:0-4240 GCA_039934535.1 Casimicrobiaceae bacterium
GGTGCCCTCGTTCATCAGCCACATCATCGCGGCGACGACGCTCGCCATCCCCGCGATCATCATCAGCGAAACATCGTTGAGCTTTCTCGGGCTCGGATTGCGACCGCCGGCGATCAGCTGGGGAGTGCTGCTGCAGGATGCCCAGAACATCCAGGCGCTGGTGCTTTCACCCTGGCTCCTCTACCCGTCGGTGGCCGTCATCGTCGCGGTGCTCGCGTTCAATTTCATGGGCGACGGGATTCGGGACGCGGCGGATCCGTATCTGTAGAACGCGCATGCCGGACGATACGAAGCCGCTCCTTTCGGTGCGCAACCTCAAGACGAGTTTCTTCCAGGACGAGGGAACGACGAAGGCCGTCGACGGCGCGTCCTTCGACGTCCTGCCGGGAAAGACCCTCGGCATCGTCGGCGAGAGCGGCTGCGGAAAAAGTGTCACCGCGCAATCGATCCTGCGGATTGTCGATGAGCCGGGACGAATCGTCGAAGGCGAGATCCTGCTCACGCGCAAGGACGGGACGGAGACCGACCTCGTCAAGCTCAAGGCCGACGGACGCGAGATTCGCTCGATTCGAGGCGGCGACATCGGTCTCATTTTCCAGGAGCCGATGACGTCCTTCAGTCCCGTGCACACGGTGGGGGCGCAGCTCGTCGAGGCGGTGCTGCTGCACAACGCGGTCGACAAGAAGGAGGCGCGGCGCCGCGGAATCGAGGCGTTGCGCAGCGTCGGCATCCCGAAGCCGGAGCGGCGCATCGACGAATACTCCTTCGAGCTGAGCGGCGGCCTCCGTCAGCGCGCGATGATCGCGGTTGCGCTTTCCTGCGATCCGCGCCTTCTCATCGCCGACGAGCCGACGACGGCATTGGATGTCACCACGCAGGCGCAGATCCTGGAACTGCTGCGCCGGATTCAGCAGGAACGGGGAATGGCCATCATGCTGATTACGCACAACCTCGGCGTGGTCGCGGAGATGGCTGACGACGTGGTCGTGATGTACCTCGGCCGCGTGGTCGAGCAGGGCAAGGTCGACGATATCTTTCACGACGCCAGGCATCCTTATACGAAGGCCCTGCTGCAATCCATGCCCAGCATCGAATCGAAGCCTCGCGTGAAGCTGCCGACGATCAGCGGATCGGTTCCGCACCCGTTCAATCGGCCGACCGGCTGCCCGTTCCATCCGCGGTGCGAGTCCTTCATGCCCGGACGCTGCGACACAGCGCAACCGCCTCTCGTTTCCGTCGGAGAGGGACGGAAGGTGAGTTGTTTCCTTTACCAATGACAAGACTCCTTGAAGTGAAGGGGCTCAAGAAGTATTTCCCTATTCGGAGGGGGCTTCTCCGCAAGACCGTCGGCCAGGTGAAAGCGGTGGACGACGTCTCCTTCTTCCTCAATCGCGGGGAAACGCTGTCGCTCGTCGGCGAGAGCGGTTGCGGAAAGACGACGACGTCCCGCTGCATCCTGCGCGCCATCACGCCGACGGCCGGTCAGGTTCTCCTTGCCGACAATGACGGCGTGGTCGACGTGGCGACCGTCGCGAAAAGCCGGCTGCCGGCGCTGCGGCGCCAGATGCAGATGATTTTCCAGGATCCCTTCTCGTCGCTGAACCCGCGAATGACGCTCTTCGACATCGTCGGGGAGCCTCTGCTGGTGCATGGCGTCGGCAACGTGCAGGAACGGACCGAACGTGTGGTCGAGCTGCTGGGCCTCGTCGGCTTGCGGCCGGAATACATGCGGCGCTACCCGCACGCGTTCTCGGGCGGCCAGCGTCAGCGCATCGGCATCGCGCGCGCACTTGCCTTGAATCCCCGCCTGGTCGTCGCCGACGAGCCCGTGTCCGCCCTGGACGTGTCGGTGCAGGCGCAGATCCTGAACCTGCTGCTTGGTTTGCAGGACCAGCTCGGGTTAACGTATCTCTTCGTCGCGCACGACTTGAGCGTGGTCAAGCACATCAGCGACCGGGTCGCGGTGATGTATGTCGGCAGGATCGTGGAGACCGCGCCCACCGAAGAATTATTCGGTTCTCCGAGGCATCCGTATACCGAGGCCCTGCTTTCTGCCGTGCCGATTCCGGATCCGCGCCTTCGTGCCGACCGGATCGTCCTCCAGGGCGAGGTTGCCGACCCGGCCCACACGCCGCCGGGCTGTCACTTTCATCCCCGATGCCAGTATGCGCAGGCGATCTGCCGGGAAAAAGCGCCCGTGCAGCAGGAGATCGCCCCGAATCACTTCGTCAGCTGCCATCGCGCTGCGGAACTTACGCTTCGCGGCGTCGCGCGCTCCACTGAGTAGACTCGTATCATGCGCCGGCCCCTCTGTCCTGCAATCACTGGCCGGGCGCGCGCTTTTCCTTCGCCAGTTCGGACGGGTCCTTCGCCGTCGCGGGCTTTTTCTTCGCGCCCATGATCAGCACGGACGGGTCTTCCTTGATCTGGTTCGTGAGGCCGCCGACGTCGGTCACCACCTTCGAGACCTTGTCCTCGATGGAGGAGAATTTCGCGATGATCTTCGGCAGCTGCTCGAGGACGACGGAAATCGCGCTTCGTTCCGCGGGAATTTCGGGGACCTGACCCGCCGGAGTGACGGACACCAGTTCCTTCGCCTCCGTGGCGCCGCCGTTGAGCTCGATGAAGACGACGCCCGTGATGCCCTTCATGGCGAGCGTGGCTTTGGTGTCGGTCTTGACCGGCGCCTCCTTGCGCAGCTCGACATCCACCTGGACGCGGCGCGGATCGCCCGCATCGAGCCCGATGGCCTTGACCGTTCCCACGTCCACACCGTGATACTTGACCGTGTCGCCGAGCGCGAGTCCGCTCACGGATTCGGCGAAATGGATCCGGTAAAGCACGTCGTCGCGATGGCTGGTCGTCGCCAGCCAGAGGACGAAGAGGGCCGCGGCGATCGACAGGCCGATGATGAACAGGCCTTCGACGAAATAGTGTCTATCCGTTTCCATGGGGATGTTTCCTTGCGTTCATTGCGCCTTGCGCCCGCGCGCCGTGGAGGAACTCGTGTATCCACGGCTGCTGCGATTGCATCAGCTTGTCGATCGTGTCGACGGTGATTTTCCTGTCCGCCAGGATGGCGACGCGGCGGCAGACGGTGAAGAGCGTGGTGAGGTCGTGCGTGACGACGACGACGGTGATGCCAAGGGCCTCGTTCAATTGCAGGATCAGCGCGTCGATGCCGCTGGCGGCCGTCGGATCGAGGCCGGACGTCGGCTCGTCGAGGAAAAGGATCCGCGGGTCGAGCGCGAGCGAGCGCGCCAGCGCGGCGCGCTTCACCATGCCGCCCGAGAGCTCCGCGGGAAACTTGAGGCCCGTATCGGCCGGCAGGCCGGCCAGCGCGAGCTTCATCGCCGCGATCGGTTCCTGCTGCTTCGGCGACAGGTCGGTGTGCTGGCGCATCGGGAACATGATGTTCTGCGCCACCGACAGCGACGAAAAGAGCGCGCCCTGCTGGAACAGCACGCCGATCAGCGACGCCTTTTCCGCGTTTCCGACCTCGTCTATCGGCTTGCCGTTGAGGAGCACGCTGCCGGCATCCGGCTTGTGCAGCCCGGTCAGGGTCTTCAGCAGGACCGATTTTCCGGAGCCCGAGCCGCCGGCGATGCCGAGGATCTCGCCCGCCATGACGTCGAGGCTGATCTTGTCGTGCACCAGCTGGGCGCCGAACCGGTTGACGATGCCGCGCGCGGACACGATCGGCTCGGACGCTGTGTGGCGGCGGGCGTTCATGCGGACACTCACCAGCCCAGCTTTTCGAAGAAGATGGAGAACAAGGCATCCAGCACGATCACGAGGAAGATGGCCTTGACGACGGAGCGTGTGGTCTCCTTGCCCACACTCTCCGCCGAGCCCCGCACGCGCAGTCCGTGCATGCAGCCGATGATGGCGATGAGGAAGGCGAAGACGGGCGCCTTGACGAGGCCGACCAGCAGGTCGCTGAGGTCGACGGCGTGCTTCACCCGGTCGACGTATTGAATCGGCGAGACGCCGAGCTGCACGTGCGCGATCCCCGCCCCGCCCAGCAAGCCCATCATGTCGGCGAAGAAGGCGAGGAGCGGCAGCGTGATCATGAGTCCGATCACGCGCGGCACCACGAGCACCGCCATCGGCGCGACGCCCATCACCTTGAGCGCGTCGACTTCCTCGCGCGCCATCATCACGCCGATTTCGGCGGTGAACGCGGCGCCCGTGCGGCCCGCGACCATGATCGCGGTGATCAGCACGCCCATTTCACGCA
>JBDTLY010000326.1:0-4240 GCA_039934535.1 Casimicrobiaceae bacterium
GGGTCGACGACGGTGTCGCTGACGCCGGTCGCCAAGGTCATCAACCAGACGGGGCAGTGGACGTTCAAGTACAAGAACACCAACGTTCCGCCGGCCGGCACCTATGGCGCCACGGGCGTCGCACCGACCAATGGCCGCGTGACCTATTCGATCACGATGCCCTGATCGCGGCGAATGATCGTTGAATTGGGGAGTTGAAATGGACCATGAATTTGGGCAGGTAACGCCTTCGCGACAACGCTTGGCCAGGACGACCGCGCTCGTCGCGGCTCTGGCCGGCGCCGCGCTGGCGGTTGCACCGGGCCTCGTGCGCGCTGAATCGAACGTGCAGACGGGCGCGGGGTCGCTGACAGCGACCGCGCGCCTCGACTTCCAGATCGTCATTCCCCGCGTGCTGTTCCTGCAGGTCGGCACCGGTTCCTATCTCACCACCAACGCGTCGGTCGACCGCATCGTTTTCGACCTGACGGGCACGCCGGCGATCATCGGTAACTCAGTGCAGCAGACGGCGACCTCGGGCGGCGACGTGAGCCCCGGCGTGGTCACCGCGCGGGTCCTCGGCAACAGCTTTGCCGCCGCCGCGAACCTGACGGCGACCACGGGCGGCGCGCTTTCCAACGGCGCCGGCAATACGATCTCTTGGAGCGAAATCGCGATCACCACGGCGGCGGGCGTTCCGGCGACGGGGACGAACCTCGCGCACCCGGGCACGCCGAATCTGGCCGATGCCGGGTCGACGACGGTGTCGCTGACGCCGGTCGCCAAGGTCATCAACCAGACGGGGCGGTGGACGTTCAAGTACAAGAACACGACCGTTCCGCCAGCGGGCACCTACGGCGCCACGGGTGTCGCCCCCGCCAACGGCCGCGTGACCTATACAATCACGATGCCCTGACCCTAAAAGCATCCGCGTCGAACCCTCGACGAGGCGCCGGGCCGGCAGCGGGCCGGCGCCTTGTTTTCATGTCGGCGCGACGGACACCAGGCAACGAGCATGCTGCACGCGTCCCACCCATCCAGGCCGAATTCCCGGCGCCCCATCCGCGTGGCGCGGATGGCTGCCGCGCTGGCGCTTTCGCTGCTGTCGGTCGCGAGCGCACACGGCTGGGTGCTGACGATCACCGCCGGGCCCAAGGCGGTGTTCCTGCAGGTGGGGATCGGCTCCTACTCGGGCACCTATCAAAGCGGCGGCACGCCGCTCAACAACGCGCAGGTCAACGTGGTCAGCGTCACCGTACCGGCGAGCGCGGTGGGCAGCGGTACCGCGCAGGCGATGACGAGCAACAGCACGCAGTCAGTGAGCTTCTACGACAATTACGTCGTGTGCAATCCGCCGCGGCAGGTCTATATCGGCGGCTGGGTGCGCACGCCGGCGGGCACCGGCACCGGCGTGCTCTCCGTCACGTCCCCTGCCACGCTCGCGAGCGGCACTACGACGATCCCGTTCTCGCAGATCAGCTGGACCAGCACGGCGAACGGCAATACGGCGCCCGACATTCCGGCGGGGGCGTTCAACGGCGGCACGTTGACGTTGCGCAACATCGCCGCGGGCACCTGGGTCGAGAACTGCCACACGTTTTCGTATGCCAACACTTCCGTCGTGGCGGCTGGAACGTACACGGGCCGCGTCACCTACACGCTGGCGCTGCCATGAGTCTCGCCACGACATTCGTTCGATGCGCGTGCCTCGTCCTGGCGATGCTCCTTGCGCAGGCCGGCCCCGTGTTCGCCGCGACGTACGTCGTCGACGACACGAGCACGATTCCGTACGAGACCAACCTCGTGTCGCGCTGGCGCCAGGGCGCCTCCGGCCGGCAGCTCGGCAACGACATCGAAGCGGCTGCCATGGTGACGGTCCGGCTCAACGTCGCGCCCTGGCTCAATCGCAACGGGCGCATCTACCTCGCGCTGCCGCAGCAGCCCATCGGCGTGGTCACGGTCGACTGGGCGACGCAGGGGCGCCTCTTGCCCGGCACGCTTCGCTCCGGCGAACGCACGCTCGTCTACACAGGCCCGATCCGCACGCCGATCATCGAGGACAATTTCCAGCTCAAGGTCGTCGCCGACGGGCGCCGCGTGGCGTTGACGCAACGCCTGCAATTCCGTTTCGAAATCGACATCGATTGAGCGCTTCGTGAAGACTCGCCTCGCCTCCCGCGCCTTGGCCGCGCTGCTGCTCGCGCTTTCCGGCGTGCCGATCGCCGTGCTCGCACAGGGCTTCGCCGCAATGGTATCGCCGCCGCGTTTCGAGCTGCCCGTCAAGCCGGGCGAGACGACACGGCAGATCGTCGAAATCACGAATGCGGATGCGCGGCCCGCGATCTACCGGCTGCATACGGCGGACTGGACGTTCGACGCAAACGCGACCGTGACGCTGACCGATGCGCTGACGCCCGGCAGCTGCCGGCCGTGGGTGGCGATCGAGCGCCGCGAAATCATCGTTCCCGCCGGCGGCCGCTATCGGTACCGATTCGAAGTGACCCCGCCAGCAGACGCCACAGGCGAATGCCGCTTCGCGCTGGTGCTCGAGGGCGGCGGCGAAGCGGTCGATGCGGGCCTCAACATCAAGGTGCCGATCAGCGGCCAGATCGGCGTCATCGTTTACGCGACGATCGCCGGCGCGGAGCCGGAACTCGAGATTGTCAGCACCGGCGTCGGGCTGCAGGATGGGCGGAAGCTGCCGATGCTCCGCGTGAAAAACAGTGGCCGCGCGCATGGCCGGCTCGCCGGATTCCTGTCGGGCACCGACGCAAGCGGCAAGAGCCTCGAGTTCATGCCTGCGGGATTGCCGATCCTGCCCGGCGAGACGCGCGCGATCGCGCTCGGCGTCGCCGGCGACGACGCAAACGCTGTCGCCATCGCATATCCGATCACGATCCGCGGCACGCTCGAATGGGGAGGCCGGTCGACGCCGCTGGACGTGCGTTTCGCGCCATGACATTCAGGCGGGCCGCGGCGCTGCTGCTTGCGGCCGGCTTCGCGTTGTCGATGGGGGCGCGGGGGCAACCACCGGCGCCCGTTGGCAACGGCGCGAAACCCGAGGCGCCAGCTGCCTACGAGGATCGGCTGATCGACGGCGGGGCGCTCGCGCCCGACAGCCTGTCCGACGACGCTGCCGCCTATAACGCGCAGGGCTGGCCGCGCTTCTGGCGCATCGAGGGCGTCTCCAGCTATTACGATCAGCAGGGTCTGATCACGCGCGAAAACGGCGCGCGTTTCAGCGGAAGCATCGATACCCCCCAGTACGGCGCGATCACGCTCGATGCCACGGCGCGCGCCAAGCCCGGCTCGTTCATCGCGACGGTCCAGCAGCGCGGCCTCGCGTTCGACGGCAACTGGTTCGCGAACAACGCCCTTGGCGTCGTGACCACGCTGGGCGTCGACCTTACGCGCAACCAGTACCGCTTCTATATCCCCACGTTCGCCGCCCTCGGCGCAACGACGGAGTGGATCCACGACGGCGACCTCCAATTGCAGGCGAGCGCCGGCGAGCCGGGCCTGTATGACGGCCTGCGCCTCGCGGGATTCCAGTCGCTCGGCGGCAGCATCGCCACGGCGGGCGCGCAGTGGGCCTTCGCGCCGCGCTGGCAGGCCGCCGTCCAGTTCACGGGCGCGCAGAACGTGCAGTCGCCCTATGCGCAGGACACGAATGGCCGGCTCGACGCGCGTGCCGCGTTCGCGTCGCTCGCGTGGACCGGCGCGACTACGCGGCTCCAGGGCAACGTGCTGGCGAGCGATGTCTCCGATTTGAGCGCGTCCGCGCGTGCCGTCGGCGTCTGGCTCGACGGTTCCACGGTAATTGACCGCTACACCCATCACTACGGAATCTACCGTCTCGAGCCCGGCCTCACGTGGGGCTACCAGCCGATCAACAACGACATCGAGGGCGTGTATTACCGGATCGCCTACCAGAGCCTTCGCTGGCAGATGGACGGCGGCATCGACCAGGTGAATTCGGTGTCGGGGAACGGCGTGAACGGGACCTACCTCACGCTCAACGGGCGCTACCAGTTGACGATGGGGCTGGGCTTCGGCGGCAATGGTGCGTGGGTGCATAACGGCGCGAGCGATTCGTGGACGGCATCCGGGTTCGCCGACTATTCGTGGTCGATGGGGTTGAGCCGCCTGTCGTTCAATGCGGCCGTCAATCGCAGCACGCTCGACAGCCACGCGGAACAGGTCGGCGTCGACCACACATGGAACATGCCAGCCGGCACGCGCCTGTCGACCTCGCTTGCCG
>JBDTLY010000327.1:0-4237 GCA_039934535.1 Casimicrobiaceae bacterium
CGTTCAGGCCGACGGCGCCAAGACTGCCGCCGACGACGAGCAGCGCCAGCGGTCCCGTGCGTCCCGCAAAACGCACATCGGGCGGCGGCACGAGGCTGAACGCGTCGCGCACCGGATTCCCGGTCCAGTCGACCTTTCGCGCATGGCGTCCGCCGAACGCATTCGGAAAACCGGTCAGGATGCGGTCCGCGCCGTACGCGAGCACGCGATTCGCAAGGCCCGCGACCGCGTTCTGCTCGTGCAGCAGCAGCGGCTTCGCGGCGGCCACGCCCATCAGCGCGCCCGGGAACGATGCGAATCCGCCGAAGCCGAGCACCACATCCGGCGCGCGCCGGCGGATGATGCCGCGACTTTGCCAGCACGCGCCGGCGAGCGCGAACGGTCCGAGCACGAGCTGCCGCAGTCCCTTGCCACGCACGCCGCCGAACGAGACGCCCTCGAACGACACGCCGTGCTGCGGCACGAGCTTCGCCTCCATGCCGTCGCGCGTGCCGAGCCAGAACACGCGCCAGCCGCGCGCAACGAGCTTCGCCGCCACCGCGAGTCCCGGAAAGATGTGGCCGCCCGTGCCGCCGGTCGTGATCATCACGGTTCCGGTCATGGGTGTGCCCCCACGCTTGCGGCTGGCGCCGCTACGCTGCCCCCCGCGGGGGAGCAATTCGCGGCTTGGGACGGCCCGGCGCCGCTCATACGGTAAACCCGCGCAAAAGGCGTCTGTTCTCGAAGTCGACCCGCATAAGGATCGCCACCGCGACGCAGTTCACGACGATGCCCGAACCGCCGAACGAGAGCAGCGGCAGCGTGAGGCCCTTGGTCGGCAGCACGCCCATGTTGACGCCGATGTTGATGAACGCCTGCACGCCGATCCAGATCCCGATGCCTTGCGCGGTCAGTGCCGCGAACGGGCGCGCGAGACGCGCGGCCTGGCGGCTGATCGCGTACGCGCGGTACAGGAACCAGACGAAGAGGCCGAGAATCGCGGCAACGCCGGCGAAGCCCAGCTCTTCGGCGATGACCGCGAGCAGGAAGTCGGTGTGCGCCTCGGGCAGGTAGAGGAGCTTTTCCACGCTCGACCCCAATCCGACGCCGAACCACTCGCCGCGCCCGAACGCGATCAGCGAGTGCGAGAGCTGGTAGCCCTTGCCGAAGGGATCGGACCACGGATCCAGGAACGCGGACAGGCGCTGCAGCCGGTACGGCGCGGCGACCAGAATCGCCGAGAGGCCGATCGGCAAAAGCAGCAGCAGCCCGAGAAAGAGCCGCCAGTCGAGGCCGCCGAGGAACAGGATGCCGAACGCGATCACGACGATGACGACGAACGCGCCGAAGTCGGGCTCGAGCAGAAGGAGCGCCGCCGTCGCGACCATCACCACGAACAGCGGCAGGAAGCCTTTGAGCAGCGTCTGCTTCATCGGCTGCTGCGCGTGCAGGAAGGCGGCCTTGCGCACGGCGTAGCTCGCGGCGTAAAGAACGACCGCGAGCTTCATGATCTCGGAAGGCTGCAGGTTGACCACGACGAGCGAGAGCCACCGGCGGCTGCCGTTGACCGAGCGTCCGATGCCCGGGACCAGCACCAGCACGAGCAGGACGGCGGACCCGACGAAAACCCACGGCGCAAGCTGCTGCCACGCTTTCATCGGAATCTGGAACGCGACGAGCGCGGCGACGAGGCCGGCGGCGAGGAAGAGCCCGTGCCGCAGCAGGAAATACCACGCGCGGTATCCCGTGTATGACGATGCCTCGGCCATCGCGATCGACGCCGAGTAGACCATCACGAGGCCGGCCGCGAGCAGCAGCAGCGTCGCCCACGCGAGCGACGCGTCGTAGGCGAGCATCGTGCGCGGGTTGCGCGGCAGCGCGCCGAGTGCCGCGATGACCCGTGGCGCGCTGAACGGGCGCAGCGTCGCGGTCGACGTGATCGCCTTACGCATGCGCGCGCTCCACCGTGAGCGTGCGGACGAGGCTTGCGAATTTCTCTCCCCGCTCGACGTAGTTGGCGAACTGGTCGAGACTCGCGCACGCGGGGGACAGGAGCACGGTGTCTCCCGGCTTTGCGAGCGCCACCGCACGCGCGACCGCGGCGTCCAGCGTGCCGCAGCGCTCGATCGCCGCGCGCGTCCCCGTCAGCGCGCGTTCCAGCAGCGGCGCGTCGCGGCCGACCAGCAGCACGGCGCGGCAATGCGCATCGACAGGATCGCGCAACGCCGCAAAATCCTGACCCTTGCCGTCGCCGCCCGCGATCAGCACGATGGCGCCGTCGATGCCGTCGAGCGCGGCTCGCGTCGCCGCGACGGTCGTGCCCTTCGAATCGTCGACGAATGCCACGCCGCCCGCGTCCGCGATCCTGTGCATCCGGTGCGGCAATCCTTCGAAACGGGCGAGTGCGGCCAGCACGCCGCGATCGATCCTGGCGACCGCTGAAACGAGCGCCAGCGCGGCGAGCGCGTTCTGCGCGTTGTGCCGGCCGACGAGCTTCAGGTCCGCGACCGGAAACAGCAGCGCGCCCCCGCGCGCGAGCCATGCGCCACCCCCGTCGATGCCGCGATCGACGATGCCCCACGCTTCTTCAGACTCCGGCACGCCGGCGCCGAACGTCTGCACCAGCCGGCCCGGCAGCCGCATGGCGAGCGAGCGCGGATCGTCCATGTTCAGCACCTGCGCGCCGCCGCGCGCGAAAATCCGCGCCTTGGCCGCCGCATACGCGTCGATGCCGGCGTAGCGGTCGAGATGATTCTCCGTGACGTTGAGCACGGTCGCCGCGACCGGCGCGAGCGACGACGTCGTTTCCAGCTGAAAGCTCGACAACTCCAGCACGAAGACGTCGGGCCAGCGGTAGTCCCCGGGAATCGCATCGAGGACCGCCTCGCCGATGTTGCCGGCGACCACGGTCGCGAGTCCGGCGGCGCGCGCGAGCGCTCCGGCGAGCGCCGTCACGGTGGTCTTGCCGTTCGAGCCGGTGATTGCGAGCACCTTTTGCGCGGGCGGCAAGGCGCGCGCGAAGAGCTCGATGTCGCCGACGAGCTCCGCGCCGCGCGCCACCGCCGCGGCGATGGGGCCCTGGTCCGCGGCAATGCCCGGGCTGATCGCGACGAGATCCGCGCCGGCGAGCGTTGCGTCGGTGATCGGTCCCGTCGCCAGCGCAATGTCGGGACACTCGGCACGCAGACGTTCGCCGAACGGAGGCGCGGGACGCGTGTCGGCCACGCGCACCGTCGCGCCCTGCGCCGCGAGGTGCCGCGCAAGGGAGAACCCGGTGAGCCCGAGTCCCAGCACGACGGCGTTGCGTCCCGTAGAATTCATCGGATTTTCAGCGAGGAAAGCCCGAACAGCACGAGCAGCATCGTGATGATCCAGAAGCGCACGACCACCTGATTCTCTTTCCACCCTTTCAGTTCGTAGTGGTGATGGATCGGCGCCATCCGGAAGACGCGGCGCCCGGTGAGCTTGAACGACGCGACCTGGACGATCACCGACAGCGTCTCGACGACGAACACGCCGCCCATGATGAACAGCACGATTTCCTGGCGGACGATGACGGCGATCGTCCCGAGCGCGGCGCCGAGCGACAGCGCGCCGACGTCGCCCATGAACACCTCGGCCGGATACGCGTTGAACCAGAGGAACCCCAGGCCCGCACCTGCGATCGCGCCGCAGATCACCGCGAGCTCGCCGGCGCCGGGGATCAGCGGGAATTGGAGGTAGCGCGCGAAGATCGCGTTGCCGCTCACGTATGCGAAGATGCCGAGCGCCGCGCCGATCATCACCGTCGGCATGATCGCGAGCCCGTCGAGGCCGTCGGTCAGGTTGACCGCGTTGCTCGTGCCGACGATCACGCACCACGTGAGCGCGATGAAGCCCCAGATGCCGAGCGGGTACGAGATCGTCTTGAAGAACGGCACGATGAGGTCGGTCTTCGGCGACAGGTTGACGTTGAAGCCGCTGCCGATCCAGTCGAGGAAGAGTTTCTGGAGCTGAACGTTGTCCGGCGCCGACACCGAGAACGCGAGGTAGACGGACGCAATGAGCCCGATGACCGACTGCCACAGGATCTTCTGCCGCGCGGAGAGTCCCTTGGGATTGCGCCGCACGACCTTGCGCCAGTCGTCGACCCAGCCGATCGCGCCGAAGCCCAGCATGACGAGCAACACGACCCAGACGAAGCGGTTCGCGAGGTCGCCCCACAGCAGCGTGGTCACCGCGATCGACACGAGGATCAGCGCGCCGCCCATTGTCGGCG
>JBDTLY010000328.1:0-4191 GCA_039934535.1 Casimicrobiaceae bacterium
CGCGCCAGCGTTCGCGCTTTTTGCCGATGGACCCTTGGCAACCGGTGGGACAGACGCAAAAAAAACCGCGCCAGCCCGAAACGGGCGGCGCGGTGACTTCTCGGGCAGGCGGAAAGCTGCGGCGGGTCAGCCGTTGGCCACGTGCAGCTCCGTCTTCGGCTTTTCGAAAAACTGCTCGTCTTCGGTCGAGTTCTTGAGCGCGGTCGTGGACGCGTTGCTGCCCTGGATCGTCGTCGTGACGGCGTCGAAGTAGCTCGTGCCCACTTCGCGCTGATGCTTGATCGCGGTGAAGCCCTTCGGCATCGCCGCGAATTCCGCTTCCTGCAGCTCGACGAACGCCGTCATGTGCTCGTGGGCATACCCGTGCGCGAGGTTGAACATCGAATAGTTGAGGCTGTGGAACCCGGCCAGCGTGATGAACTGGAACTTGTAGCCCATCGCGCCCAGCTCGCGCTGGAACCTGGCGACCGTCGCGTCGTCGAGGTTCTTCTTCCAGTTGAACGACGGCGAGCAGTTGTAGGCCAGCATCTTGCCCGGGAACTTCGCGTGTATCGCGTCGGCGAACGCCTTCGCGAACGCGAGGTCCGGCTTGCCGGTTTCGCACCAGATCAAGTCGGCGTACGGTGCGTAGGCGAGGCCGCGCGACACCGCCTGGTCAAGGCCGTTGCGTGTCTTGTAGAAGCCCTCGATCGTGCGCTCGCCCGTGACGAACGGCCGGTCGTTGGCGTCGATGTCCGACGTGACGAGGTCCGCCGCTTCGGCGTCCGTGCGCGCGAGGATGATCGTCGGCACGCCCATGCAATCCGCGGCGAGCCGCGCGGCAACGAGCTTGTCGATCGCCTCGCGCGTAGGCACGAGCACCTTGCCGCCCATGTGTCCGCACTTCTTGACCGACGCCAGCTGGTCCTCGAAATGCACGCCGGCGGCGCCCGCCTCGATCATCGCCTTCATGAGCTCGAACGCGTTAAGCACGCCGCCGAAACCGGCTTCGGCGTCCGCCACGATCGGCGCGAAGAAGTCGAGATCGCCGGTGCCTTCCATGTGCTGGATCTGGTCGGCGCGCGAAAACGTGTTGTTGATCTTCTTGACGACCGCCGGCACCGAGTTGACCGGATAGAGCGACTGGTCCGGATACATCTCGCCCGCGATGTTCGCGTCGGCAGCGACCTGCCAGCCCGAAAGATAGATCGCCTTCAAGCCCGCCTTGACCTGCTGCATCGCCTGGTTGCCGGTCATCGCGCCGAGCGAATTGACGAACGGCTCGTCGTTGATGAGCCGCCAGAGCTTTTCCGCGCCGCGGCGCGCGAGCGTGTGCTCGATGTGGACCGACCCGCGGAGGCGGACGACGTCTTCCGCCGTGTAGCCGCGCTTGATGCCCTTCCACCGGGAATTCTCGGCCCACTCCTTCTTGAGCCGTGCTGCTTCGAGATCGTAGTTCATTCGCTGCTCCCATCTCCTGCGTCATGGCCAATCCGGGAACTCGCTTCATCGCTGCGAGCGCCGGAACCTTGGTCAGCGGAATCCGTTTCGCGGAACTCGCTCCGCGTTGGGCATTCCGCAGCGTGAACACGCCGCCGAGCCCAGCCGGCGACGTTCCACTGCACGGCCCGGCGAGGATCGCTCGGCCGGACGGGCGGGCATGGATGGGGTGGAACCCAAGCCCTGCTTGCGGTCGCCTCGCACATCCGTGGCCGACCGCTCGTGACACTCTCAAATTAGCAAAGTTAAGGCTGCGTTACAAGGGGAATTGCCGCATCGCAATACAATAAAAGATATGTAAAATCATTCACTTAAAATATGTTTCCGAATGATGGAAGCCGATTGACCGCTTTCGTTGCAAAAAGTGTTGCGGCGCGGGATCGTTGACCAAGTGCCACGGCCCTTCTTTCGTTCGATATGCCAACAACATGCTGAATTTAAATGAATTATCATAATATTCGCGTTGAAGTGTGCACTCGCTTACAGATCGACACGTTCGGAATTCATTTCCACTGACGACCTGTTGCGGCACTTCCTTGACAGCCGCGAACGACGGTGCAACTGTCCGTGGCGAACGCGCGACCCGCGAGCATTCGCGAACCTGAGTGGAGGACATCGTGTTTTACATTTTCCTAGGCATCATCATCCTCGTTGCCGGCTCCGCATCCGCGCAGGGGAGGGACGCCAGCGTTGCCCGCAGCATCGCCGCGACCTGCGCCAACTGCCACGGCACCAATGGCGTGAGCCAGGGCGGCACGGAAAGCCTTGCCGGCCAGAGCAAGGAAGACATCGTGCGCAAGATGCAGGAGTTCAAGTCGGGCACGAAACCCGGAACGATCATGCCGCAGCTCGCCAAAGGCTATACCGACGCGCAGATCGAGCAGGCCGCCGGCTGGCTCGCGACACAGAAGGTGGCCAAATGAGCCGCCCCCTCCGGCGACCGGCGAAGCGCGCGCAGCGGCGTGAATTCCTGAAGGCGGGATTCGGCGCCGTGGCCGCGCTCGCGCTGCCCGGCGGCGCCTCGATGGGCGGCAGCTCGGCCGGCAAGGTCGTCGTCGTCGGCGCGGGCTTCGGCGGCGCGACCGCCGCGAAGTACATCCGGATGTGGAGCAACGCGACGGTGGACGTCACGCTGGTCGAGCCCAATCCGGAATTCATCTCGTGCCCGATGTCGAACCTCGTGCTCGGCGGAAGCAAGGACCTGGCGTACCTCACGTCGAGCTATTCGAACCTCACCACGCGCCACGGCGTGAAGTTAGTCCGCGACACCGCGACGTCCGTCGATGCCGAAAAGCGCGTGGTGAAGCTGGCGAGCGGAAACGAGCTCGCCTACGACCGGCTGATCCTGTCGCCGGGCGTGGACTTCATGTGGGACAAGGTGGGCGGCCTCGACAACGCCGACGCGCAGTCGCGGATCCTGCACGCCTGGAAGGCCGGCCCGCAGACGGTCGCGCTGCGACGGCAGCTCGAGGCGATGCCTGACGGCGGCGTGTTTGCGATTTCGATCCCCGTGGCCCCCTATCGCTGCCCGCCCGGACCGTACGAGCGCGCGTGCCAGGTCGCGTGGTACTTCAAGCGCGCGAAGCCGAAATCGAAGGTCCTGATCCTGGACGGCAATCCCGACGTCACGTCGAAGGCGGCGCTGTTCAAGAAGGCGTGGGCGGAGGAATTCAAGGGCCTCGTCGAATACCGGCCGAACTACGTGCTCACCGACGTCGACGTCGCCACGAAGACAGCGAAATTCGACGTGCAGGATTCCGTGCGCGCCGACGTGCTGAATGTCCTTCCGCCGCAACGCGCGGGCGCAATCGCGCGGGCCGCGGGTGTCGTCACCGCGAACGACCGCTGGTGCGAGGTCGACTTCGTCACGTTCGAGTCGGTGAAGGTGAAGAACATCCACATCCTCGGCGATGCCATCCAGGTCGCGACGGGCATGCCGAAATCCGGGCACATGGCGAACCAGCACGCGAAGGTCTGCGCGGCGGCCGTCGTCGCGCTGCTCGCGGGCCAGGCGCCGAATCCGGCGCCGGTTCTGAACAACACGTGCTACAGCATGATCACCGACAGCGATTCGATCCACGTATGCTCAGTGCACCAGTACGACCGCGAGAAGAAGACCCTGCTGCCGGTCCCGGGCGCGGGCGGCCTGTCGCCCGCAATGAGCGCAGCCGAAGGCGCCTACGCGTTCGCATGGGCGAGGAACATCTGGGCCGACAGTCTGGCGTGACGCTCTCACGCTCGGCCAAAGAAAACGGCGCCCGCGGGCGCCGTTTTTGCATGACCTGGCCGCCGCTTCAGGCAACCGGCTCGGCCTCTTCCTTTTCCTTTTCCGCAAACACGAGCTTGACCTTGTCGTCGTCGTCGACGTCGATCGTCACGTGGCCGCCGCCCACGAGCCGGCCGAAAAGGAGCTCGTCGGCAAGCGCCTTCCTGATCGTGTCCTGGATCAGGCGCGCCATCGGCCGCGCGCCCATCTGCGGATCGAAGCCCTTCTTGGCGAGGAACTCCTTCAGGCGCGGCGTGAACGACGGCTCGACCTTCCTCTCGTGCAGCTGTCCCTCGAGCTCCAGCAAGAACTTGTCGACGACCTTGAGGATCACGTCGTGGTCGAGCTGCGCGAACGAGATCGTGGCGTCGAGCCGGTTGCGGAACTCCGGCGTGAAGAGGCGCTTGATCTCGCCCATCTCGTCGCCGGCGTCGCGGGCATTGGTG
>JBDTLY010000329.1:0-4185 GCA_039934535.1 Casimicrobiaceae bacterium
TCGCGCAGGCCGACGTGTCGTTCGCGATGGGCGCGGGCGCCGGCAGCGCGCTGTCGGCCGCGGACCTCACGCTGCTGCGCAACGATCTCTCCGGTGTGGCCGCCGCGATCGACCTGTCCCGGGCGACATTGCGCAAGATCCGACAGAACCTTTTCTTTGCTTTCGTATACAACGTGCTCGGCATACCGCTCGCGGCGTTCGGCCTGCTCACGCCACCGCTTGCCGGCGCGGCGATGGCGGCGAGCTCGGTGTCGGTCGTCGCCAATGCATTGCTTCTGAAGCGCTGGCGGCCGCCGAAACCGGCCGCTGCGACCAAGCCCGACAATCCGCCGTCTCAGCCCGCAAAGGCAGTCACGATTAAATCAATCGAGGAGGAAATCCGATGAGTACGCTTAGCCGCGACTTCGCCGTCGAGGGCATGCATTGCCAAGGCTGTGTCAAGAGCGTCACGGGCGCGGTCTCGAAGGTGCCCGGCGTCACGCGCGTGGACGTCTCGCTCGCCGACAAGGCGGCAAAGGTCGAGTTCGACGCGGAGAAAACGACGCCGGAGGCCATCGTCGCCGCGATCGAAGGCGCGGGATTCGACGCTCACGTTCGCTGATCTCGAATAGCCGGCCGGCAACCTGCGCCGGCCCTTGTTTGCCGCACCAAACCGCGGGGTGCGATAATCGCCGCCGGCGGGGTGTAGCGCAGCCCGGTAGCGCGCTTGCTTTGGGAGCAAGATGTCGGAGGTTCAAATCCTCTCACCCCGACCAGGAACATCCGATGGATTGGTCACGTGCAACGGCCATACGCTGCGCAGGATGGGAATCCGGTTTTGCGCCGTCTTGGGAAGGGGATCCATCACCATGAACAAGACCAGCATTGCTCTTGCATATGCGGCGTTGCTCGGCATCGCGACGGGCGCGTCTGCGGCGCCCACGGCGGTCAACGGCGCGTCATTTGTGCTGGTTGCCAACCAGGCGACGGGCGTTCAATTGTTCGAGCTTACCTCCGACCCGACGGGCAAGGTCTACGCGGGCAACAACTCCAACGCCGCGCCGGGAATCCCGGTCCAGCTGTTCGATCCCGCACTGTTCACCGGAACTACAGTGGCCTTGCAAAACTTTGGCCCGGTGCTCGGCGACGCGGATGGCATTGCTTTCGCGGGCGGATTTCTCTACGTTGCAAGCGTGGCGGGAGTCGAGCGGATCACGGTTCCCGGCGGTGTCGGCACCTTGTTCATGCCCGGTATTGCGAACAACGGCACGGGATCGCCGATTGTCGTCCGTCCGGGCGACAGCCACATATTCGTCGGACTGGGAGGATTGACCGGAATCAACCGCATCGACGAGTACGACGCCGCGGGCGCATTCGTGGTCAGCCACACGACCGGCACCGACGTGGAGACCATGACTTTCGATCCCGCCTCGGGGTTGATCTATTACGCGCCGTTCGGCTCCGCGGTTCGCGCCTTGAATCCGGTGACGAATGCGGACGCTGCGGTGGGCAGTTCGAGCGGAACCATCGATGGCGCCCTGACGTTCGACGCCTTGTCCGGCCTGTTGTTCGTCGGAACCGCCAACGGGGTCAATTCCGGCCTGGTCGAAACCATCAATCCCGTGAGTGGCGTTACCAGGTCTTTCGCATCCGGTTTCAATGGTTCGCTCGGCATCCTTCGCGAACCGATTTCAGGAGATTTGTACTTCCTGGAGGCAAGTCAGCTCTATCGGCTGCCGTCATCGGCGGTGAACGGGGCCCTGGCGCCAGTAGTTTCCGGGATCCCCACGCTCTCTCACGCGGCGCTGATCCTTCTCGCCCTGCTGGTCCTGGCGGCGACCGCGCGACACTTGCGCAGGGCGTAGTCCCGGAAAGTCGAGGCAGCTCGATCACGTGCAACGCGTGATTGGAAGGAACCCCATGGGCCATGCCGTCGTCACCGGAGCAAATCGCGGAATCGGTCTCGAGCTCGTGCGCCAGCTCAAAGCGCGAGGCGCAAGTGTGGTTGCGATCTGCCGCACGAGATCTGCCGCGCTCGACACGCTTGGCGTTCGCGTCGAAAGCGGGTGCGACGTCACCGACCCCGCGTCGTGGTCGAAGCTCGCCGGGAACCTCGCCCGCGATGACATCGACCTCCTTGTCCACAATGCGGGAATGCTCATCGGCGACTCGCTCGGGAATACCGATGCGGACGATGTGCGCGCGCAGTTCGAGCTCAACGCGATCGCGCCGCTGTTCCTGACGCGTGCGCTTGCATCGCGGCTGCATTCGGGCGCTAAGGTCGCGCTCATCACGAGCCGCATGGGTTCGATCGGCGACAACGGCTCCGGCGGCTACTATGGTTACCGGATGAGCAAGGCCGCGCTGAACGCCGCCGGCGTCTCTCTCGCCCACGACCTCAAGCAGCGTGGCGTCGCGGTCGTCATCCTGCATCCCGGGGCGGTGCGTACCGAGATGACCGGCGGACACGGCAACATCGGGGTGGACGAATCCGTGCGCGGACTCCTGCAGCGCGTCGATGAACTGCATCTCGAAACGACAGGGCGCTTCCTGCACCAGAACGGCGAAGTCCTGCCGTGGTGAGCGGACGGACACGGACGACAACGCAGCGGAATTCTGTTTCGTCGGAAACCGATCACGCGCAATAAGTGGGCGAGCTACCTTCCCCACAGGCACCGGTGCGGAAACCTGCCCCGCGTGATGTAAGGAATGTCGTTCTGGTTCGTGAGGCCATCGAGATTGAAGTCGTACCAGCTCGACATCTGGCCGGTCACGTTGGCCCAATGATTGAATTCATCGATGTCCTCGCGGTCCACGTAGCCGTCGAGATTGCCGTCGCCCGGGCACGGGCTCACCGAACGCTGGAGTCTCGCGATCTCGGTTGAAAGACCTTCGAACGCCTGCCGTTCCCGCTCATCGAGCCCGCCCGGTCGCGCGAGGAGGTCGCTTTCGGCGTCGTCGAGCTTGGGCGGAACGCCCTCGGCAATCCGGTAGAACTCGGTCGTCGTCGTCGTTGCGCAGCTGTTGCTCGGGAGGTCGTAGTTGGTCGTGGCGGCGCGGACGAGCTTGTAGTCGTCGTTGCGCATCGCCATCTGCCAGTCCGGAAGCACCGTGTATGCGGGCTGCGGTATCGGCAGCGTTTGCAGGTATTTGTTCACGCTGCAGCAGTCGGGCTGCGGCGCTCCGGCGACGGTGCCTCCGCTGCCCCACCAGACACCGCCCTCGGACGCGCACAATCCTTGCTGCGGAAAAAGCTGCACGCAGGTATTCACCGACGCGATGACGCATGGCGGCACGACGGTGCCCGCTGCCTTGATGTTGCTGGCGGTCTGCGTGAAGTTCGTGTGGCGCAGGCTTTGCTGTCCAGGGTTCGTGAGATAAGGCAGCATCGTCACCGAATCGATCGGCCGCGATCGCGGAACCCCCTCGCGGACATCGAGGCCGGCGAATTCCCCGAAGAGCTGGAACACGTCGGCGATGTTCACCATCGAGGCGACCTGACGACCCGGCTGGTTCACGAGCGGCCCCGCGACGATCAGCGGCACCCACACGCCGGTCTGGTACACGGTTGCTTTGGCCCGCAACGGATTGAACGGCGCCTTGACGACCGGCGCGTACGTGCCGTTGTCGCCGAGGATCACGATCATTGTGTTGGAATCCCGGGGATCGTAGTCGAGACTGCCGTCCGCCTTGCGCGCCGCCACGCCGGTTGCCACCAGCACGCGGCCGAGCTCCGCATCCGCGGCCTCGATCATCTGGTTGCTCAGCACGCGCTGGTCGCCGGCGCTCGTGATGCAGTTGAATTGTCCGCTCGGCAGCGAGGCCACCGGAAGGAGCGATGTCGGCGGCTGCTGATAAGGGGTGTGCGCCGACGAATACGTGACGGACGCCATCCAGCTCGTGGCCGGCGGACGCGAGTTTATCCACCCGATCGCGCTGTCGCTTTCGATTATCGTGCGGTAACCCCGAGCGGCTCCCGACGGCGCTTGCGGAGGAAACAACGTGTAGCTGCCGTCGGGGCGGTTGATGACAAGCTGGCCCGCGTAGTAGCCGTTCTGAAGCGTGAAATTGACTTCCGACGGCGCCGGCGTGCGGCAAGTGGCATTCGGGTCGAAAATGCCGCCGCGCTCCAGGCATGCCCGGCCAGGGGTCGGCACGCGCAGGTTCGTGCTCATTTGCGAACACGATGCGTCGACGAGATAGCAT
>JBDTLY010000330.1:0-4171 GCA_039934535.1 Casimicrobiaceae bacterium
CGGCGATCGACGGCATCTGCGCGGGCGCCGGCGCGATGGTCGCGCTCGCGTCCGACTTTCGCATCGGCACGCCGGCGGCGAAGACCGCGTTCCTGTTCGCGAAGGTCGGGCTTGCCGGCTGCGACATGGGTGCGTGCACGCTGCTGCCGCGGATGATCGGGCAGGGGCGGGCGGCCGAGCTTCTCTACACCGGCCGCGCGATGACGGCCGACGAGGGCCTCGCGTGGGGATTCTTCAATCGGCTGGTGGCGGCCGACGTGCTTCAATCCGATGCGCGCAGTCTGGCGCGCTCGCTCGCCGACGGTCCGACGTTCGCGCATGGAATGACCAAGAGACTGCTGCATCAGGAATGGGCGATGGACCTCGACGCGGCGATCGAAGCGGAGGCGCAAGCGCAGGCGATCTGCATGCAGACGCAGGATTTCCGCCGCGCGTTCGAAGCGTTCGCCGCAAAGCGCAAGCCCGCGTTCGAGGGCAACTGACGGGATGCCCATGAATCGCGATCATCTCGACTGGCCGTTCTTCGGCGAAATCCACCGAAAGCTCGCGGGCGACCTGGGAAGCTGGGCGGCCGCCGAGCTGGCGGGCACGAATCACGACGACGTCGATGCCGCGTGCCGCACGCTTGTCCGGCGCCTTGGGGCGGCGGGATGGTTGCGCTTTTGCGTGCCCGCGGCGTACGGCGGCGCGCTGCCCGCGCTCGACTCGCGCGCGTTGTGCGTCGCCCGCGAGACGCTTGCCTACGCCGACGGCCTCGCCGATTTTGCATTCGCCATGCAGGGTCTCGGCAGCGGCCCGCTCACGCTGGCCGGCACCGACGAGCAAAAGGCACGCTGGCTGCCGCCGGTCGCGCTCGGCGAGGCGATCGCGGCGTTCGCGCTGTCGGAACCGGACGCGGGATCGGATGTCGGCGCGATGACGACTACCGCGCGCCGCGACGGCGATGCGTGGGTGCTCGATGGCACCAAGACCTGGATCTCCAACGGCGGGATCGCCAACTTCTACTGCGTATTCGCGCGCGGCGCGGGGACCTCGGGCACGCGCGGCATCTCGGCGTTTCTCGTTCCGGCCGATGCGCCGGGCCTCGTCATCGCAGAGCGCATCCATGTGATCGCGCCGCACCCGCTCGCGCGACTCGAATTCCGCGGCTGCCGCGTGCCGGCCGGCGCGCTGATCGGCGTGGAGGGCGAAGGCTTCAAGCTCGCGATGCGCACGCTCGACGTCTTCCGCACCTCGGTCGCGGCGGCGGCGCTCGGCTTCGCGCGGCGCGCGCAGGACGAATCGCTCCGCTACGTCGGCACACGGCGGATGTTCGGCACGACGCTGGGGGAATTGCAACTGACTCAGGCGAAGCTCGGCGAGATGGCGACGGAAATCGACGCAGCCGCGCTGCTCACCTATCGCGCGGCGTGGCGGCGCGACGTGCAGGGCGCGCGGGCGACGCGCGAGGCGGCGATGGCGAAGATGGCGGCGACCGAATCGGCGCAGCGGGTGATCGACGCCGCGGTTCAGCTTTTCGGCGGGCGCGGCGTCACGCGCGGCGAGGTGGTCGAGCGTCTCTATCGCGAGATCCGAGCGCTGCGCATCTACGAAGGCGCGACGGAGGTGCAGAAGCTCATCGTCGCGAGAGAGCTGATGAACGAATTCGCGGGCGCGTCCAGATGAACGGAACGGCGCACATCGACACCTTCGCGCGGGATCACCTGCCGCCGCCGGAGCAATGGCCGGAACTGGTCTTCGAGCTTCCGGAGCTGCAGATGGCGGCGCGGATGAACGCGGCGACCGAGCTGCTCGACCGCGCGATCGAGCGCGGTTGGGGCGAGCGGGCGGCGATCCTCGCCCCCGGCGGCCTGCGCTGGACGTTCGCCGACTTGCGGATGCACGCGAACCGGATCGCGCGCGTCCTGGTCGAGGACCTCGGCCTCGTGCCGGGCAACCGCGTGCTGCTGCGCGCGCCGAACAACCCGATGTACGCGGCATGTTTTTTCGGCGTGCTGAAGGCGGGCGGCATCGCCGTCGGCACGATGCCGCTGCTGCGCGCGAAGGAACTGACAGAGACAATCACCAAGGCGGAGATCTCGCACGCGCTTTGCGACGCGCGGCTCGCGGAGGACCTGGAAGCGGCGCGCCCGGATTGCCCGACACTGAAGACGGTCGTGCTGTTCGGCGGCACGGGCGCGTCCGATCTCGAGACCTTGATGGCAGCCAAGCCCGCGACGTTCGCCGACGTCGACACCGCCGCCGATGACACGTGCCTGATCGCGTTCACGTCGGGCACCACCGGCAAGCCGAAGGGGACGATGCACTTCCATCGCGACCTGATCGCCGCGTGCCGCTGCTGGCCCACGCATACGCTGCGCGCGTCGCCCGGCGATCTCTTCACCGGCAGCCCTCCGCTCGCGTTCACGTTCGGGCTGGGCGGCCTGCTGCTGTTCCCGCTGTCGATCGGCGCGTCGACGCTGCTGGTCGAGCGCGCGGCGCCGGCGGCGCTGCTCGCTGTCGTCGCGCAGCACCGGGCGACCGTGTTGTTCACCGCGCCGACGTCGTATCGGGCGATGGCGGCGCAGGCAAAGCAGCACGATCTCGAGTCGTTGCGCAAATGCGTGTCCGCGGGCGAGGCGCTCCCGGCGGCGACGCGGTCGCTTTGGAAGGAGGCCACGGGCATCGAGATCATCGACGGCATCGGCTCCACCGAGCTCTTTCACATTTTCATTTCGCACGACGAGGCGCACGCGAAACCCGGCGCCCTCGGCGCCCCGGTCGCCGGATACCGCGCCTGCGTGATGGACGACGCCGGACGGCCGCTCCCGCCCGGGCAGCCCGGTCGCCTCGCCGTCAAAGGGCCGACCGGCTGCCGTTACCTCGCAGACGACCGGCAGCTGAACTACGTGAAGGACGGCTGGAACTACACCGGCGACGCGTTCCTGGTCGATGCCGACGGCTGCTTCGTCTATCAGGCGCGCACCGACGACATGATCATCAGCGCCGGCTACAACATCGGCGGACCGGAAGTGGAAGGCGCGCTGCTCATGCATCCCGCCGTGTCCGAGTGCGGCGTGATCGGCGCCCCGGACGACGAGCGCGGACAGATCGTCAAGGCGTTCGTCGTGCTGAAGCCCGGGCACGCGCCGGACGGGGCGATGACGGCCGCTCTGCAGGACTTCGTCAAGCGCGCGATCGCACCGTACAAGTATCCCCGCGCGATCGAGTATGTTCCGTCGCTGCCGCGCACGGAAACGGGCAAACTGCAGCGCTTCCGCCTGCGGCAGATGGAAAAGGATCGTCAAGGAGTGCGGGAATGAGCGCCGGACATCGTGACGACGGTGCGCTGCAATTCCTGCAGCCGCCCGGCTGGGCGGTGCCCAAGGGGTACGCCAACGGCGTCGCCGCGCGCGGCCGCATCGTGTTCGTCGGCGGCATGATCGGCTGGAATGCCGCGCAAAAATTCGAGAGCGCCGACTTCGTCGCCCAGGCGCGGCAGGCGCTCGTCAATGTCGTCGCCGTGCTCGCCGAGGCCGGCGCGCGGCCGGAACATGTCGCGCGGATCACGTGGTACGTCGTCGACAAGCGCGAATACCTGGCGTGCGGCAAGGCTCTCGGCGCCGCGTATCGCGACATCATGGGCCGCCATTATCCGGCGATGACCGCTGTCGAAGTGGTCTCGCTGATGGAGGACGCGGCGCGGGTCGAGATCGAGGCGACGGCCGTCATCCCGGATTTGAGGTAAATTGCGATGATTGGAGTCATGCCATGAACGCCCCCGATTCGATTGCCGCCAAGGCCAAGGCCCGGTTCAGCTGGGACGATCCGCTGTTGCTCGCAGACCAGCTCACGGAAGAGGAGCGCATGGTGCGCGACGCCGCGCAAGCGTATGCGCACGGCAAGCTGCTGCCGCGTGTCACCGAAGCATTCCGCCATGAGAAATCGGATCCGGCGATCTTCCGCGAAATGGGCGAACTGGGGCTGCTCGGGGCGACGCTGCCGTCCGAATACGGCGGCGCCGGTCTCAACTACGTTTGTTATGGGCTCATCGCGCGCGAAATCGAGCGCGTGGACTCGGGGTACCGGTCGATGATGAGCGTGCAAAGCTCGCTTGTGATGTTTCCGATCTTCACCTACGGCACCGAGGCGCAGCGGCGGAAATACCTGCCCAAACTGATCTCCGGCGAGC
>JBDTLY010000331.1:0-4162 GCA_039934535.1 Casimicrobiaceae bacterium
ACGGTCGTCCACGTGCGCGGCGATCCCGGCATCGGAAAGTCGCGGCTCGTGGCGGAGATGCGGCGCCTCGCACTGGCGGACGGCTTCGCTTGCCACACGGGACTCGTCCTCGACTTCGGGACGGCGCAGGGCCGTGACCCGGTGCGCGACATCGTCGCGTCGCTCGTCGGGCTGCCGCCGGCATCGAGTGCGCCGGATCGCGCGCGCGCGCTGGACGCGGCAATCGCATGCGGCGTCGTCGGCGCGGACCGGCGGCCGTTCCTCGCGGACCTTCTCGACCTGCCGGTGCCGGCGGAAGGGGGCGAGCTTTACGAAGCCATGGACAGCGCGGCGCGGCAGCGCGCACGCGGCGACGTGCTGGTGCAACTGATCGAAGCGGCGTCGAGGGCGGCGCCGGTGCTGATCACCATCGAGGACCTCCATTGGGCGGACGGCGTGACGCTCACGCTCGTTGTCGCGCTGGCGCGCGCCACGCCGAAAGGACGCACGCTGCTCGTGCTGACGTCGCGGGCCGATGGCGATCCCCTTTCCGGTGGCTTTCGCGCGTCGCTCGCCGGCTGTGCGCTGGTGACGCTCGACATCGCGCCTCTCACCGATGCCGATGCCGTGGCCCTGGCCGGCGGGCTCTTCGCCACGTCCGCGGCGCTTGCGCGCAAATGCATCGAGCGCGCCGGCGGCAATCCGCTGTTCCTCGAGCAGTTGCTGCGCACCGCCGAGGAAAGCGACGACCGCCTGCCGGCGTCGCTGGGAAGCCTCGTGCTGGCGCGCGTCGACCGATTGCCGGAACGCGAGCGCGCGGCGTTGCGCGCCGCCGCCGTCCTCGGGCAGCGCTTTCCGCTCGCCGCGCTGCGGCACCTGATCGCCGCGCCGGACTACGATTGCGGCGCGCTGCTGGCGGCGTCGCTGGTGCGCCCGGACGGCGACGAATTCCTGTTTGGGCATGCGCTGATCCGCGATGGCGTCTATGCGTCGCTGACGCGGACGCGCAAGGCCGAGCTCCACCGTGCCGCGGCGTCGTGGTACGGCGAACGGGATTCGGCATTGCACGCGGAGCACCTCGATCGCGCCGAAGCGCCGGAAGCCGTGCCGGCCTACCTCGCCGCGGCGCTGGCGCAATCGAGCGCGCTGCATCCGGAGCGCGCCTTGGCACTCGCCGACCGCGGCGCCGAACTGGCGCGCGAAACGGCGGACGTGCATGCCCTCAACATGTTGCGCGGCCGGCTGCGCTGCGAGGCAGGGGAGGGCAATCCGGCCGTCGTTGCTTATGCGAATGCGCTGGCGGTGGCCGCGGAGCCGGCGCAACGGTGCCGCGCGCTGCTCGGCATCGCGGCCGGTCACCGGCTCACGGCGAGCCTCGATCCGGCGCTGGCGGCGCTCGCCGAGGCCGAGCCGATCGCGCGAGCGCATGCGCTGACGCGCGAGCTCGCCGAGCTCCAGCACACGCGCGGCAACGTGCACTTCGCGCGCGGCGACGTCGCCGGATGCCGTGCCGCCCACGAAGCGGCGCTGGCCTGTGCGCACGAGCTTCGTGACGTGGCTTGGGAGGCGCGCGCGGTCAGCGGGCTCGCCGACGCGTCCTACGCGATCGGCCGGATGCGCACCGCGTTCGACCGCTTCACCGAATGCGTTGCGGTGTGCGATGCCCACGGACTCACGCGCATCAAGATTCCCAACCTGGCAATGAAAGGGCACTGCCGCATTTACCTGACGGAGTTCGACGCGGGCATCGCGGACATGCAGGCCGCGCACGCGCTCGCGCGCCAGGTCGGGGACCGGCACGGCGAAATGTTTTCGCTGGAATCGCTCGGCCTGCTGCTCGCGTTCGGCGCGCGCTATGCCGAGGCCGAACCGACGCTGCGCGCCGCCCTCGAGCAGGCCAGGAATCTCGGCGCCCGGCGCTATCAGGTCGTCCTGCTGACGGTTCTGGCCCAGACATTGTTCGAGACCGGGCGCGCGGCCGAGGCGCACGAACGCAACGACGAGGCCTTTGTCCTGGCGCACGAAACCGGCATGCGGTTCGGCGGGGCGTTCATTTTCGCGCTCGAGGCCCGGATGCAGGACGATCCGGCGGAACGCGAGCGCGCTCGCGCCGAGGCCGAGGCGTTCCTCGACGAAGGCGGCGTCGGGCACAGCCCGATCGGCTATCACCGCATCGGCATCGACGACACGCTGGCCCGCGGCGAATGGGAACGCGCGCGTGCCCATGCGGCGGCCCTCGAGGCTTACACCCGCGACGAGCCGCTCCCGTACGTCGACTTCCTGATTGCGCGGGGGCGTGTCCTTGCGGCGCTGGGCGAGCAGCCCGCGGACGCGGCGGCGCGTGCGGAACTTGCTCGACTCAAGGCGGAAGCGGCGCGGCTCGCATGGCCGATCGCCTGGCCCGGAGCCGCGTCCGCGGTCACGAAACTGTCATGAACTGTCGCTCGCGCGTCATGCGGCCGTAACATTCGCGCCCTAGACTCCGCTCGGTCTATCGCCAACAAGGTACGCACATGCGCAAGCACTTCCTGCAGGGATTTCTCGCTGCCGCCACCATTTCCTTCGGTCTTTCCACTGCATCCGCCGTCGACATCACCGGCGCAGGTGCGACGTTTCCCTATCCCGTGTACGCCAAGTGGGCCGAAGCCTACAAGGCGAAAACCGGAGTGGGAATGAATTACCAGTCCATCGGCTCCGGTGGCGGCATCAAGCAGATCCAGAACAAGACCGTCGATTTTGGCGCTTCCGACATGCCGCTGAAGCCGGAAGTTCTCGACAAGGACGGCTTGATTCAGTTTCCGACGGTTATCGGCGGTGACGTCCCGGTCGTGAATCTGGAAGGCATAAAGCCTGGCGAACTGAAGCTCTCCGGACCGATGCTCGCCGACATCTACCTTGGCAAGATCACCAAGTGGAATGATCCTGCGATTGCCAGGCTCAATCCCGGAGCGAAATTGCCCGACCTCGACATTACGGTCGTGCATCGCTCGGATGGTTCGGGGACGACCTTCATCTGGACCAATTATCTGGCCAAGATGAGCCCCGAGTGGAAACAGAAGGTCGGCGAGGGCACGGCTGTCGCTTGGCCCGCCGGTGTCGGCGGCAAGGGTAACGAAGGCGTGGCGTCGTACGTGCAGCGGGTCAAGGGATCGATCGGCTATGTCGAGTACGCATACGCGCTGCAGAACAAGATGACCTATTCGCAGGTACAGAATCGCGACGGCAATTTCGTGAGCCCGTCGGCTGAAACCTTCAAGGCCGCAGCGGCAGGTGCCGACTGGAGCAAGGCGCCGGGGTACTACCTCGTGCTGACCGACCAGGCCGGAAAGAATTCCTGGCCGATTTCGGGGGCGACGTTCATCCTGTTCTACAAGACGCAGCCGAAGCCCGAGACGGCCAAGGAAGTGCTGAAGTTCTTCGACTGGGCCTATTCGGCGGACGGCGACAAGCTCGCCGACTCTCTCGACTATGTCCCGCTGCCGGACAACGTGACCGACCAGATTCGTGCCAGTTGGAAATCGCAGATCAAGGACAGTGCCGGCAAGCCGGTGTACTGACTGCGCCCCGGACATTCGCGCGACTTTCGCGGCGTTCGCCGGACCGACGAGCGCCGCGGTTCCATTCCACGACGGGTACTTTGACCGCCGCGTGCTGCACTGGTCGCAGACCGCACGTCGAAACGGGGATTACACGTGAACGCCACGACGCTCGCGACGCCTTCGGCCAGCATTCCGGGTATGATCGCCCCCGTGCCGCGGGAGGCGAAGGTCGCACTTGCCAGGATGCCCGATCCGAAGCAGACAAAGCTTCAGCTGCAGGACCTGATCTTCCGGTCGGTCGCGCGTTTTTTCGCGTTCCTCGTGCTGGCGCTGCTCCTGGGGATTGTCGCTTCCCTCGTCTACGGCAGCCTGCCTTCGATACAGAAATTCGGGCTCGGGTTTCTCGTGAGCTCCGAGTGGAATCCGGTCACCGAACAGTTCGGCGCGCTGGTTCCGATCGTCGGCACACTCGTTACCTCGGCAATTGCCCTTCTGATCGGCGTTCCAATCAGCTTTGGAATTGCGCTCTTTCTCACCGAGCTTTCGCCCAACTGGTTGAAGCGCCCGCTGGGGACGGCCATCGAGCTGCTGGCAGCCATTCCCAGCATCATCTATGGCATGTGGGGACTTTTCGTATTGGCTCC
>JBDTLY010000332.1:0-4160 GCA_039934535.1 Casimicrobiaceae bacterium
TGGCCGGCGTCGGGCACGACGACGTATTCGGCTTCGGGCCAGCCGCGCGCAAGCGCATCCGCGGTCACGGGCGGGCAGACGATGTCGTAGCGGCCCTGGACGATCGTGCAGGGGAGGTGGCGAATCCGGGGGAGGCCGGCAAGCAGGGCGCCTTCGGCGAGGAACGCATCGTGCACGAAATAATGCGCCTCGATGCGCGCAATCGCGAGCGCCGCCGCATCGCTGTCGAATTTCGGCGCCGGATCGCTCGCCGGCAGCAGCGTCGAGCACGCGCCCTCGTAGCGATCCCACGCATGCGCCGCGGGGAGATGCACGGCAGGATCGGGATCGATGAGCCGGCGATAGTAGCTCGCGAGCAGGTCTGCGCGTTCGGCGTCGGGCAGGAAGCCCGCAAACGCGCGCCAGGCTTCCGGAAAGACCATCCGCATGCCGTGCATGAACCAGTCGGTCTCGGTGCGCCCGGCGAGGAAGATCCCGCGCAGCACGAGGCCGAGGCAGCGATCGGGATGCGTTTCGGCATACGCCAGCGCGAGTGTGGAACCCCACGAGCCGCCGAACACGAGCCAGCGCTCGATGCGCAGGTGCGCGCGCAGCTGCTCGAGGTCGGCGACCAGCGCCTGTGTCGTGTTGCCCTCGATCTCGGCGACCGGCGTCGAGCGGCCGGCGCCACGCTGGTCGACGAGGACGATGCGCCAGAACGCGGGATCGAAATAGCGGCGATGGTGCGGCAGGCAGCCGCCGCCGGGGCCGCCGTGGAGGAAGACGACGGGCACGCCGTCCGCGCGCCCGCACGACTCCCAGTACAACGTGTGCGGCGGATCGACCGCGAGCCGCCCCGTCACGTACGGATCGATTTCGGGAAACAGGACCGGGTCGCGCGTCGCGGGATTGTCGGGCATCGAATCTACGCCGGTTCGCGAAACCGCGCGTCGACATCGACGCGGTAGCCGTTCGCGAGGCGGTTGGTTTCGTTGGCGAGCGCGACCACCGCCAGCAGCTCGTTGAACATCGCCGGGGTCATGCCCTTGCCGCGGGCGCCGGCCGTGTGCGACATGATGCAGTACTCGCAATTGTTGGTGACGCTGACCGCGACGTAGATCATCTCCTTGGTCAGCGCATCGAGCGCGCCGGGCGCCATCACCTCCTTCACGCCGGCCCAGACGCGCCGGAGGGTCGCCGGGTCGTTCGCGAGCACCTTCCAGAAATTGTTGATCCAGTCGACTTTGCGCGTCGCCATGATGTCGTCGTAGACGGCGCGTACGTCCGGAGCGGCGTGGTCGTATTCGATCAGCGGCACGAGTGCCATCGCGCGTCCTCCCGTAAAGATCGAAGTATGCCGCAAAATTTCGCCGGCTGGCCATGGCGCGCATCGGCGCCGCGGCAATGGACTTATACTCGGCGTGTCACTTCGACCGCACGGGAAAATCCCATGAGCGCGATCAGGAAGCGTCTCACCGTTGCAGCGTGCCTGCCTTCCGACCACGGACGCGCGCAACTCGTTGGCCGTGCGTGGCTGCCCGATGCAGCGGGTCCCGCGGTCGTGCTTGTGACTGCGGATGGCGTCTTCGACCTGTCGCGCGTCGCCTCGACCATGACGGGGCTGCTCGATCTTTCCGATGCGGTGGCGGCCGTTCGCGGCGTCGGTGTATTGCCCCGCATCGGGGACACGGCGAACCTGCTCGCCAATTCCGCGACAGAGGGCCGCGACGAACGGGCGCCCTGGTTTCTCGCGCCGTGCGATCTCGCGTCGATCAAGGCCGCCGGCGTCACGTTCGTGTCGAGCATGCTGGAGCGCGTGATCGAGGAACAGGCGCGCGGCGACCCGGCGAAAGCCGAGTCCGTGCGCAAGGCCGTCGTCGCGATCATCGGCGACGACCTGTCGCGCGTGCGCCCGGGATCGGCCGAAGCGGCGCGGCTCAAGGACGCGCTGATCGCGCAGGGCGTGTGGTCGCAGTACCTCGAAGTCGGCATCGGGCCCGACGCCGAGATCTTCACCAAATCGCAGCCGATGTCCGCGGTTGGCATTGGCGCCGACGTCGGCATCCATCCGAAGTCGGAATGGAACAACCCGGAGCCCGAAGTCGTGCTCGCGGTCAACAGCCGCGGCGAGACCGTCGGCGCGATGCTCGGCAACGACGTCAACCTGCGCGATTTCGAGGGCCGCAGCGCGCTCCTGCTCGGCAAGGCGAAGGACAACAATGCGTCGTGCGCGATCGGTCCGTTCGTGCGGCTGTTCGACGACGGCTTCGGGCTCGACGACGTGCGCCGCTGCGAGCTTGCGATGCGGGTCGACGGCCCGGAAGGGTTCGTGCTGGACGGTCACAGCTCGCTGTCGATGATCAGCCGCGACCCGCTCGATCTCGTCGCGCAGGCGATCGGCCCGAACCATCAGTATCCCGACGGGTTCGTGCTCTTCCTCGGCACGATGTTCGCGCCGACCAAAGACCGGCACGCCCCCGGCCAGGGGTTCACGCACGCGGTGGGCGACATCGTCACGGTGGCCACGCCGAAGCTCGGCGCGCTCGTGAACCGCGTCGAACATTCCGACCGCATCGCGCCATGGACGTTCGGCGCGGCGGCGCTGATGAAGAACCTCGCGCGGCGCGGGCTGGTTTGACATCAGATGATTGATGCGGTAGCATCTGATGCATGCGGACGACACTCGACATCGACGACGACGTGCTTCATGCCGCCAAAGACCGGGCGCGCCGGGAAAAGAAAACGGCCGGCGAGGTCATCTCCGAGCTTGCGCGAAGCGGCCTGACCGGGCAGGCGGCAAGCCTGGCCGCGCGCGAGCCGAAGGCGCGCTACGGCTTCCGGCCGTTTCCCAGTCGCGGCGGCATCGTCACCAACGCGCTCATCGAGACGCTGCGCGAGGACGACGCGTACTGATGCGTGCGCTGCTGGACGTCAATGTGCTGATCGCGCTGCTGGACGCCGATCATTCGTTGCATCCGTCCGCCAATGAATGGTTCGCGAGTCGCGCGCGCGCAGGCTGGGCGTCGTGCCCGATTACGCAAAATGGTTGCGTGCGGATCATGTCGCACACCGGCTATCCGAACGCGCTGCCGGTGCGCGCGGTCACGGAACGCCTGCGGGAGGCCTGCGCGAGCGCCCTGCACGAGTTCTGGCCCGACGACGTCAGCCTGCTGGACGCGAAGATCGTGGATGCGGCGCGCATCCACGGCCCGCGCCAGCTTTCCGACGTTTATCTGCTTGCTCTCGCCGTGCGCCACGGCGGGCAGTTCGTCACTTTCGACGCGGCGGTTTCGCGCGATGCGGTCAGAGGCGCCGAAAAGAAGAACCTCCTGGTGCTTTGAGTGCCGGCCGCCAGGATCAGCGGCCTTTCCTGAACGCGACGACCTTCTGCTTCTGCTCGCCCAGGCCGTCGATGCCGAGGGTGATGACGTCGCCGGGCTGCAGCCACTTGGGCGGCTTCATCCCGAGCGCGACGCCGGGCGGCGTGCCGGTGGTGATCACGTCGCCGGGAAGCAGCGTCATGTAGCACGAAACGTCCGATACGAGCTTCGCGACGTTGAAGATCATCGTGCTGGTGTTGCCGCGCTGCCGGCGCTCGCCGTTGACGTCGAGCCACATCGCGAGTTTCTGCGGATCCTTGATCTCGTCGGTGGTGACGAGCCAGGGGCCGAGGGGGCCGAACGTGTCGCAGCCCTTGCCCTTGTTCCATTGAGTGGCGCTCTTTTTCATCTGGAACTCGCGCTCGGACACGTCGTTGACGAGGCAGTAGCCCGCCACGTACCGGAGCGCGTCCTTCTCATCAACATAGCGCGCGGTGCGGCCGATCACGAAGCCGAGCTCGACCTCCCAATCGAGCTGCGTGGAATTGCGCGGCGCCATCACGTTGTCGTTGGGGCCGACGATGCAGGTCGTCGACTTGAAGAACACGACCGGATGCTCCGGGATCGGATTGCCGGATTCCTTCGCGTGGTCGCTGTAGTTCAACCCGATCGCGACGAATTTCGACGGCATGGCCACGCATGCGCCAAGGCGTGGGCGGCCTTTGACCAGCGGCAGCTTCTTCGGGTCCAGCTTCCGGAGCTTCGCGAGTTCGGCCGGCGCGAGCGACGCGCCGTCGATGTCCTTCACCTTCTTCGACAGGTCGCGCAGCTTGCCGTCGGCATCGATGAGGCCGGGCTTTT
>JBDTLY010000333.1:0-4160 GCA_039934535.1 Casimicrobiaceae bacterium
AGTCTTGCCCATCCGGGCCGCAACGCGTATCGCGCCGAACGATAATGAGAACGCTTCCTATTCCTATTGACAGAGGCCCGCCGCGGGCCGTATCCTGACGGCTTCTCTCCCCATCCGACTGTCGTCGCTCCTCAAATGAAATCCATAATTGGCCTTTGCATCCTCCTGTTTCCCTGCGTGTTTGCCGTGACGCCCGCGCTCGCGGCCGAAGAACCCGTTCTCAATCTGTACTCGGCGCGGCACTACCAGACCGACGAGGCGCTGTACGCGAATTTCACCAAGGCGACCGGCATCAAGGTCAACCGCATCGAGGCCGGCGACGAGCAGCTGGTGGAGCGGCTGAAAGGCGAGGGCGCCGGGAGCCCCGCCGACGTGCTGCTGATCGTCGACGCCGCACGGTTGTGGCAGGCGCAGCAGACAGGGCTCTTCCAGCCGGTCCGCTCGGTGACGCTCGCGGAGCGCATCCCTGCCGCGTTCCGCGACCCGGAGGGCTACTGGTTCGGGTTTTCGTACCGCGCACGCGTGCTCGTCTATGGCAAGGGCGTGGTCGACCCGGCGGCGATCGCGACCTACGAGGCGCTCGCCGACGCGACGAACAAGGGCAAGGTCTGCGCGCGCTCGGGCTCCCACCCGTACAACCTGTCGCTCGTCGCGTCGATCATCGCCCACGACGGCGAGGCGAAGGCGGAAGCCTGGGCGAGGAACGTCGTGGCGAACATGGCGCGAAGCCCGCGCGGCGGCGACTCGGACCAGATCAAGGCGGTCGCGGCCGGCGAATGCGGCGTCGCGATCGTCAATACCTACTACTACGCGCGCGTCTGGCGCTCGACCAAGCCCGAGGACCGCGAAGTGATCGCGAGAACCGGGGTCGTGATGCCGGACCAGGCAAAGTACGGCACCCACATCAACGTCGCCGGCGCCGGCGTGCTCAAGAACGCGCCGCACCGAGAGAATGCGATACGGTTCCTCGAGTACCTCGCGAGCGACGAGGCGCAGGTCTACTTTGCCGATGGCAACAATGAGTGGCCGGTCGTGAAATCGGTGCATGTGAAGAATCCGGCGCTCGAAGCGCTTGGTCCGTTCAAGGCGGACCCGCTGCCGATCGCCACGCTGGGCCGCAGCACGGCCGAAGCGCAGAGGATCGTCGATCGCGCCGGCTGGAAGTAACGGAGGGCGGCGTCAAACGTCGCGATTGCGCGCTATGATGAGACGCTGACGCTAGCGGTTCTCGCGACGCCGGCTCATCCGCGCCAGCGCCGAGATCGGGATCAGGCCGACAGCGACGATCGCGAGCGACGGCAGCGACGCTTCAGCAAGCCGCTCGTCCTTCGTCAGCAGGTAGGTCTGCGTGGCCAGCGTATCGAAATTGAACGGCCGCAACACGAGCGTGGCCGGCAGCTCTTTCATCACGTCGACGAACACCAGCAGCAGCGCTGCCGCGCCGCTGCGGCCGAGCAGTGGCGCGTGCACGCGCGCGAGCGTGCGCCAGGCGCCGACGCCGAGACTGCGTGCCGCGTCGTCCATTGCCGGCGTGATGCGCGCAAAGCCGGGCTCGATGCCGTTCCACGCGACGGCGAAATAGCGGACGAGGTAGGCATAGATGAGTGCGAATACCGTACCGGTCAGCGCCAATCGCGGAAGGCCTCCGCCCATGGCGCCGGTGGCCTCCGCGAGCCACCCTTCGACCGCGCCCAGCGACAGCAGCACGCCGACGGCGAGCACCGTGCCCGGCACCGCGTAGCCCAGCGTCAGCACGCGGCTGCCGGCGCGCGTCGCGATTCCCGGCGCAAGCCGCACCGTATAGGCGACCAGCGTCGCGAGCACGACCGCGAGCGCGGCCGCGATACCCGCCACACGCAGGCTGTTCCACGCCCAGCCGAAGAAGCGCGACGTGAGCGCGAGGTCAGGCTCGCCAAATGCAAGGCGCAGCAGCAGCGCCACGGGCAGGACGAAGCCCGCCAGCAGCGGAATGGCGCAGATCGCCGTGGCCGTCCATGCGCGCACGCCGGTCAGCGAAGTCTCGCTGGGACGCGCGGTCTGCCGGCTTCGCGCCCCGCCGTAGGTGCGCCGCGCGCCGCGCGATGCCCGCTCGAGCAGTACCGCGCCGACGACGAACACCAGCAGCGCAGTGGCGAGTTGCGCGGCTGCGGCCCGGTCGCCGAGCGAAAACCAGGCGCGGTAGATGCCGGTGGTGAACGTGTCGACGCCGAAATAGGCGACTGTCCCGAAGTCGGCCAGTGTCTCCATCAGCGCGAGTGCGACGCCGCCGGCAATCGCCGGCCGCGCGAGCGGCATCTCGATGCGCCAGAACGCCTGTCGCCGATTCAACCCCAGCGTGCGCGCAGCCTCGATCAGCACCGGCGGCCGCTCGACGAATGCGGTGCGCGCGAGCAGGTAGACATAGGGGTAGAGCGCGAACACGAACATCGTTGCCGCGCCCGGCAGCGAGCGGACGTCGGGGAACCAATAGTCGCCGTGCGACCAGTGGAACGTGGCGCGCAGCGCCGTCTGCACCGGACCGGCGTAGTCGAGAAAATCGGTGTATGCGTACGCCATCACATAAGAGGGAATAGCCAGCGGCAGCAGCAGCGACCATGCGAAAAATCCACTGCCCGGAAATCGCCGGCGCGCAACCAGCCATCCCGCCGCGGTTCCGCCGAACGCCACCCCGGCGCCGACCATGACGACCAGCGCGAGCGTGTTGGTGATGTACTGCGGCAGAACCGTCGCGCCGAGGTGTGCCCAGGTGGCGCCGGCCCCGGGCGCGAGACCGCGTGCAAGGATTGCGGCCACCGGCAGCGCGGCGAGCAGTGCGAGCGCGGTGGTGAAGCGAGAGAGTGAGTTGCGTGTCGCTTGCATCGCCGCCGCTTATCGTCGCGCCCGCCGCTTGGCGCCGATGCAGTCGATCGCTGTTCGCATGAATGAATTATAGTGCTGCGGCGTCCCCTCGAATCTTTTTCCCAATCCGCTCAATGAACAACGCCCTCACCGCCGCCTCGGTCGACGTCGACAGAATCGAGCACGCCTACGGCACCCAGCGCGTGGTCCGTTCGCTGAGCTTTGCGTTGAAGCCGGGCCGCATCGGTTGTCTGCTCGGTCCATCCGGGTGCGGCAAGACGACGGTCCTGCGCTGCATCGCCGGATTCGAGCAGGTGCAGGCCGGCGAGATCCGCCTTGCCGATCGCATCGTGTCGAAGCGCGGGTTGCAGGTGCCGCCGGAGCAACGCGGAATCGGGATGGTGTTCCAGGACTACGCGCTGTTTCCTCACCTGACGGTTGCCGCGAACATCGCTTTCGGTTTGACCGGATTGCCCAGGTCGGAGGCCGACGCGCGCACGTCGGCGATGCTTGAGCTCGTCGGGATGGCCGAGGCCGCGCACGCCTACCCGCATGCGTTGTCCGGCGGGCAGCAGCAGCGTGTTGCGCTGGCCCGCGCGCTGGCCCCGGCGCCCGGCCTCTTGCTGCTGGACGAGCCGTTTTCCAACCTCGACGTCGACCTGCGCGAACGGCTGTCGATGGAGGTGCGCGCGATCCTCAACACCGCGGGCACCACCGCGATCCTCGTCACGCATGACCAGCACGAGGCGTTTGCGCTCGCCGACGAGATCGGCGTGATGACGAACGGGACGATCGAGCAGTGGGATACGCCGTACAACCTCTATCACCGGCCCCGCACGCGTTTTGTCGCCGATTTCGTCGGGCAGGGCGTGTTCCTGCGTGGCATCGCCGCCGGCGGCGGAAGGATACGAACCGAACTCGGCGACCTCGATGGCGACGGTCCCGCGAAGGTCGCCGTGGGTGCGCCGGTGGACGTATTGCTGCGCCCTGATGACCTCGTACATGACGACGCGAGCCCGCTGCACGCCGGTGTCGTCACCAAGGCGTTTCGCGGTGCCGAGTTCCTGTACACGCTGGCGCTCGCCTCCGGAACGCACGTGATGTCGGTGGTCCCGTCGCACCACGACCACGCGATCGGCGAGAAGATCGGCATCCGGCTCGCGATCGATCACGTCGTGGCGTTTCCAGCGGAGTCCTGAGCGCGCGGAATGCTCCCGCCCGGTACATTGCGTTGACGCGAGACCCCGAATTGCGCTATAGTTACCCTCTCTGACGCGGGGTGGAGCAGTCTGGCAGCTCGTCGGGCTCATAACCCGAAGGTC
>JBDTLY010000334.1:0-4157 GCA_039934535.1 Casimicrobiaceae bacterium
CGCCTTCAGCGTTTCGGCCGCGTTGGGCAACGCCATCATGATGTTCGACGAGTAGACGAACCAGCCCTTGATCGGGTACGGCTTGCCGGTGAGTGTCGCGTCGCGGATGCCAGTGGTGATCGCCTCGTCGGCAAACGGGTAGCGCTCGCCGTTCGGGTTGTCGGCGAGCGGCTTGTCCGAGGACGGGTACTTCGGCAATGGATACGGCGCCACCTTCATGCCGGCTTGCAGGAAGAGTCCGCCCTTGCGGCCCCAGTTCCCGAGCAGCGCCGACAACAGGGCGACGGCGCGGCTTCTCTGCGTGTCGTCGCCGTTCCAGTTGACGCGGCGGCCGGGGTGGATGAGCGTCGCCGGGCGGTGGCTCGCGAATTCGCGGGCCGACGCGCGGATCAGCGCCGCATCGATCCCCGTTTCCTGCGCGGCCCACTCGGGCGTGCGGTCCTTGAGCTCGGCCACGAACTTGTCGAAGCCGTGGCCGTATTTCTCGACGAAAGCCTTGTCGTAGCGCTCTTCGGTGACGAGCACGTTGCACCATGCGAGCAGCAACGCGAGATCCGTGCCCGGCTTGATCGGCAGCCAGTATTTCGCCTTGCTCGCCGCCACGGAGAATCGCGGATCGACGACGATAATGGGGATGCGCCGTCCGATCGCATTTGCGAATTCCTGCACCTGCAGGTTGTGCATGTTCTCGCCGAGATGCGTTCCAATCAGAACGAGGCAATCGGTGTTCTCTATGTCGGTCGGTTCGGGCGAGCCCAAGCCCGTCCCGAACGTCAGCGCGAATCCGACGTCGCGCGCGCCCCTGCATTGCGCGAACGACGGCCCGGCGAAGTTCGTCGCGCCCCAGGATTTCAACATGTGCTGAATGAAGCGCTGGCCGATCCCGTGGTTGAACGCCGCGACGGCTTCGGGCCCGTACTGCGCCTTGATCTTCTGCATCCGGTCGGCGATATAGGTGAAGGCCTCATCCCACGTCACTGCGGCCCACTCTTCCTTGCCGCGCTCTCCACGGCGAATCAAAGGCTTCTGAAGGCGGTCGGGGTCGTAATAGGCGCCGACCGCGCCGGTGCCCCGCGGGCACAATCGGCCGCGGCTTTGGGGATCCTTGGGGTTGCCCTCGAACTTCCACAGCTTGCCGTCACGGACGTGGGCGATGGCACCGCAGCGCCAGAAGCACATCTCGCAAAAAGTTGGGACGGTGACGACACCCTGCGCGGGCGTATCGGCGGCCGATGCCATGCGCGCGAACGGCTCCCATTGCGTCGCGGCAGCGGCCGCACCAAATGTCGCTGCGGAAATCTTGAGGAAGCGTCTGCGGGAAAGTCGTTCCATGATCCAGGTACCTCGATCGTGCATCCAAGGCGCACCGCCAATGCCACCCACCACTCGGGCAGCGAATATCGCAAGATCATTAGAGTCCCCGGCTCGCGCGTCCGATGTGACCTAGGTCACAGAGCGAGTGGAAAGCGCGGCGAGTTTGATGCAACGCAATGAATGATGCGGCGGCGCCGTCCAGGGCTTTGTTTCGCCAGGCACACGGCGGCTGGGCTGCGCTGGCCCAGGATCAGAATCGGGATCCGGTCAGCACGACATCGGCATCGCGCCACGCGTCCTTGAATCGTGCTTCCGTGACCGTGGCCGCCGCGGTATCGCCCTGTCGGCGTAGTGCAGCCGCAAGTCCGGCAAGCGACCAGCCGTTGTCCGGATAGTGCGCGAGGTCCTCGCGATAGATGCGTGCCGCGTCGGCGGGCCGATTCGCCGCGAGCAATGCAGCGCCCAGCGCGTGCCGCGTCGGCGCAAGCCAAAGATGGGGCTCGTCGTACTTGAGCCCGTCTTCGATGGCGGTGGCTTCGAGCAGCCCGGCGACCGCGGCTTCGGTGTGGCCTTCGGCAAGCGCGATGTCGGCGGCGAGCGTGAGGTGCGCGATATTCACCAGTGCGGAAGCCGCATTGATATTCTTGATCCGCGCCCGCGCAAGCGCCGGGTCCGCGGCAAGACGTTCGACGGCAGCCAGCTCGCGCCGCGCCTCGGCGATCCGGTTCGTCTTTGCGTAGGCGGTCCCGCGCGCGTAGTGCCAGGTTGCCATCGGGTACGGTTCATTCACGTCGGGCGGCAACGTATCTTCGAGGATCTCGCGCCAGCGCCCGAATCGAACCAGCGCGTAAAGAGGCAGCGCATAATAGTATTGGAGGATGCCGGTGCCGCGATCGGTATTGCGCGGACCGCACGCGGTGGGGAATGCGGCGCGCGCTGCGGCGATCGCGACGGCGCTCCGACCCTCCATTGCTGCCGCTGCCCAAAGGAAATGTTGGTTGTGGGCGACATAACCAACACGAAAGGTGGCTTGCGCGTCGACCTGCGCCAGATAGCGCGCGTCCGCGGCGATCCCCTTCTCGTTGGCGGTTACCGCGTCGGCATAGCGCCCGACGCGCATGTAGATGTGCGCGGGCATGTGAAGCAGGTGGCCGGAACCCGGAACCAGCGCAGCAAGCCGGTCCGCGCTCTCGCTCGCGTCGGCGGGCATGGGTGAAGACTCGAGCAAATGGATCCAATAGTGGTTAGCTCCGGGGTGCCTCGGATCGAGCCCGAGTGCGCGTGCGAGTTGCGTTCGAATCTCGGGCGTCCATGCCCGGGGCTCGCCGTCCCGGTCCCACCAGTCGTAGGGATTCAGGTTCATCAGCGCCTCGGCAGCGAGCACCGCGATGTCGGCATCGCGGGGATAAGCACGAGCCAGAGCGCGCATCTTTGCCGCGTAGGTTTCCTCGTCGAGTGCGCCAGGATCGGCCGACTTCGGATGCCGCGCTGACAATGCGCCGATCAGCGCGCGGTCACGTCCTGACGCCTTCAGCGATCGGGCACGCGCGAGTGCTTCGTTGACGCGCACGGCCGAGCCCGCTGCCATGTCGGCGTTGATGTTCGGCCCAAGCGACCACGCGAGGCCCCAGAAGCAGAGCGCGCATCGTGGATCGACCTCGGTCGCTGCGGCAAACGAGCGTGCGGCCTCGGCGGGATTGAACCCCCAGGTGAGGACCATGCCTTGCGTGAAATAGCGCTGCGCCTGCGGGACCACGCTCGCCTTTGGCACTGCGGGCGAAACAAGACCGTCGAGGAACGGCGCCGTATCGGCGCGAACATCCGGCGTGACCTGCAGCGTCCCGACGACCAGCAACGCCGCGGCAAGTGCCGTGGTGCGAAGGTTCCGCCGGCCCGGGCGGGCGGGATAACGGCGCAGGTTCATCGAATTTGTTTGCGCTGGCGCAAGATCTGTTACCGAGCCGCGCACTTTGTGACCTAGGTCACAGTCAGCCGCGGCTGACTGTGCAACCCTGACATCGAGTGTTGCGCAGCATGGATTACGGATCCAGCAATGAGGAACCGACGCCCGAATGGGATTTGCCCGAGACTCGGTTCCCCAGAGCCTGGCTGCGAAAACGGGCGAAACGCGTAAGGATCATCTCATATGGCACAGACGATTGCTGAAAGTCGCTACGCGATAGGTCAGCCGGCAGAGCGCGCGACGACGGACCGGCCCTATTGGAATCCCTATCTCGTTGGGATCCTGCTCGGTTTGGTGCTGCTCGCCACCTATCTCGTCACCGGACGCGGTCTCGGGGCGACCGGCGCGTTTTCGGCGGTCGCCGCGGGAATCGCCGGGGCGTTATCGCCCGAACACGTCGCGGCCAACGCTGTGCACGCCAAATACTGGAACGACGGCGCGCCGTTGGTATCGTGGACGTTGTTTCTGCTCGGCGGCGCATTCGTCGGCGCGTTCGTGTCTGGTCGCGCGGGCAATCGCGTGCGCTGGAGAGTTGAACGAGGCCCGAACGTTTCGGACGGGGGGCGCCTCGCGCTCGCATTCGCCGGCGGTTTCATAGCGGCGTATGGCGCCAAGATCGCCAAGGGTTGCACCAGCGGCCAGGCGCTCACCGGTGGCGCGATCCTCAATGTTGGAAGCTTGGTCTTCATGGTCGCCGTTTTCGCGTCGGCCTATGGGCTCGCCTATTTCGTGCGCAGGGAATGGCTATGACGTTTCCGCTCTCGTCCACGATGGAGTTGTCGGTCGCCGCCGGCCTGGGCATTGCCCTGGTGCTCGGTTTCGGCTTCGGCTTCTGCCTCGAGCGCGCCGGCTTCGGCAGCGCGCGCAAGCTGACCGCGGT
>JBDTLY010000335.1:0-4153 GCA_039934535.1 Casimicrobiaceae bacterium
GGAGCTCGCGGATGCGCCGGATGAGGAGCACCTCGTGGTGCTGGTAGTAGCGGCGGTTGCCGCGGCGCTTGACCGGCTTCAGCTGCGCGAATTCCTGCTCCCAGTACCGGAGCACATGCGGCTTGACCGCACAAAGGTCGCTGACCTCGCCTATGGTGAAATACCTCTTGGCGGGGATCGGCGGCAACTCCGCCTTAGGGGACCTCTGCATATGCCCCGTGCGGTCGCGTGAACGGTCCGCGCATTTTCCTTCCGACGCCACCCGTCACCGGGGGCGCAGCCTCATCAGCGCGGCAACGTTCCGGCATGGTTCGCGGCTTCGACCATGGCCTTCAGTTTCTGGCTGGCGTGGAACGTGACGACGCGCCGGGCCGTGATCGGAATCTCCTCGCCGGTCTTCGGATTGCGCCCCGGACGCTGCGGTTTTTCGCGCAGCTGGAAATTGCCGAAGCCGGAGAGCTTGACCGCGTCGCCGCGCTCGAGCGCGATGCGGATTTCCTCGAAGAAATGCTCGACCATATCCTTCGCCTCGCGCTTGTTGAGGCCCAGTTGTTCGAACAGCAGGTCGGCAAGCTCGGCTTTGGTCAGCGTCATCGGGGATCCCTGTCAGCGGAGCGCGGCGCCGAACCGAACTTGTAGGACGCGCAGCAGAATCGCTTGCGTCGCGTCGATGTCGGCGTCCGTCAAAGTACGTTCAGTATCCTGCATAAGCACCAGAATCGCAACGCTTTTCTTGCCGAGGGGCAAGCCCGGCCCGCGATAGAGGTCGAACGGCCGAAGGTCGATGACCCCCGGAAGGTTCTCCGCTGCCAGCACGTCCAGCATGGCGCCGACGGGCACCACTTCGTCGACGACGACCGCAAAGTCGCGGCGTACGACCGGGAGCTTCGAGACCGGTTTGGCGGCCGGCATCGGCCGCGAAAGCAGGGGCGCAAGTTCCAGCTCGAAAACCACGGGTGCCCGCGGCAACTCAAAATGCTTGGCCAGCCGGGGGTGCAACTCGCCCAGCCAGCCGATCGCCCTGCCGTCCAAAAGGACCTGTGCGGAGCGGCCGGGGTGGAGCAGCGGGTGCGGGGCGGCCACGGTTGTCAGCATGCGCGGCGCGACCAGGGCCTCGAGGTCGCCCTTGACGTCGTGGAAGTCGACCGGGCGCTTGGCGATTCCCCATTGCTCGGGCGCGGCGGAGCCGTAGGCGAGGCCCCCGATGCGCGTCGACTGGGCATCGCCATTGCCGTTCCGGAGGAAGCACCTCCCGACCTCGAACACCCGGACACGGTCCTGCTGGCGCGAAAGGTTGGTCTGCAGCACTTCGAGCAGGCCGCCGGCGAGCGTTGTGCGCATGACATCGAGGTGGCTCGCGATCGGATTTTGCACGCCAATGGGCGCCGCGTCGGCCCCGCGATCCGGGAACAGGGTGGCTTCGACGGCCGAGGTCACGAAGCTGAAGGTGATCACCTCCTGCCAGTCGCGCGCCGCCAGCCGGCGCTTGAGGACGAGCGCCGTGACGGCGGCTTCCGGATCTGGCAGCATTTTCTGCACATGCGCCGCGGGCCGGGCGGGGATCGCGTCGTAGCCGACGAGCCGTGCGATCTCCTCGACGAAATCCTCCTCGATCGCAAGGTCGAAGCGATAGGTCGGCGGTGTCACGATGAAATCGTCGCCGTCGCGGGTGAAAGCGAGGCCCAGCCGGGTGAACATCGCGCCGATCGTGGCGTTGGGGACGTCGATTCCCAAGAGCCGCGTGACGCGCGCCGGGCGCACGCGCACCGCGTCACGCGGAGGCAGTGCGCCAACGACGTCGCCAAGCGGTCCCGCGCGGCCACCGCAGATCTCCAGGATGAGTCGGGTCGCGCGTTCGACGGCGCGCGCGCAGTTGCCGAAATCCACGCCGCGCTCGAAGCGGAAGCCGGCGTCGCTGACGAAGCCGAGGCGGCGCGAGCGGCCTTGGATCACCGCCGGACTCCAGAATGCGCCTTCGAGCAGGACGGTCGTGGTCGCGGCGCCGATCCCCGAATGCTCGCCGCCCATGATGCCCGCGAGGCCGAGCGGTTTTTTTTCGTCGCAGACGAGGAGCAGGTCGGGCTCGAGTTCCAGCACCTGTCCATTGAGCAGCGTGAGCCTCTCGCCCGCGCGCGCGAAGCGGACCACGATCGCGCCGTCGAAGTGGCGATCGTCGTACGCGTGCAACGGCTGCCCCTGTTCCAGCATCACGTAGTTCGTGATGTCGACGACCGCGGAAATCGCGCGAATGCCGCTGCGCTCCAGGCGCTCTTTCATCCATGCCGGCGACGGCGCGTTCGGGTCGATCCCTTCGATGGTGCGGCTCACGAAACGCGGGCAGCCCACCGGATCCTCGACCCGTACCGCGCGGCGGGCAGAGGAGGTGACGGGCGTCGCGGCAGTGTCCGGCAGCGTCAGCGGCGAGGCGGTCGCCGCCGCAATGTCGCGCGCGAGACCGACTAAAGACAGGCAATCCGCGCGATTCGGCGTGACCTTGAGATCGATCAGCGCGTCGTCGAGCGCAAGTGCCACGCGCAAGTCCGCGCCGACCGTGGCATCCGCGGGCAACGCCAGCAAACCGGCGGCGTCGTCGGAGAGCCCGAGTTCCTTCGCGGAGCACAGCATTCCCGACGAATCGACACCCCGCACGGCGGCTTGGCCGATCGCCATGCCGCCGGGCAGCACGGCGCCCACCCTTGCGAGAGGTGCTTTCATTCCGACGGCGGCGTTCGGTGCGCCGCAGACGACCTGCAGGGGCGAGGCATCTCCCGCATCCACCGTGCAAACGCGAAGCCGGTCGGCGCCGGGGTGCGGCGCCACATGAGTGATCAGGCCGACGACGACGCCAGAAAATGGCGGCGCGGCCGGCGCGACGTCCTCGACTTCGAGGCCGGCCATGGTGAACACCTCGCACAGCCCGGCCGTGTCGAGCGGCGGGTTAGCAAGCGTTCGGAGCCAGCGTTCGGAGAATTTCATGGCGCATCACGCATCACGCGAACTGCCGCAGGAAGCGGAGGTCGTTGACGTAGAACTCGCGCAGGTCGTTGACGCCGTAGCGGAGCATCGCGAGCCGGTCGGGCCCCATGCCGAAGGCGAAGCCCTGGTAGCGCTCGGGATCGATGCCGACCGCGCGCAGCACGTTCGGATGCACCTGCCCGGCGCCCGAGATTTCGAGCCAGCCGTCACCGAAGCTCATGTCCATTTCGGCGGAGGGTTCGGTGAAGGGAAAGAACGACGGCCGAAAGCGCACCTTCAGGTCGTCGCGCTCGAAAAAGTTGCGCAGGAATTCGGTGAACACGCCCTTCAAGTCGGCGAAGGTCACGTCCTCGGCGATCCACAGGCCCTCGCACTGATGGAACATCGGCGAATGCGTCGCGTCGCTGTCGACGCGGTACACACGGCCCGGCGCGATGATCTTGATCGGCGGCGCGTGCGTTTCCATATAGCGGATCTGCACATTCGACGTGTGCGTGCGCAGCACCCGCCCGCCTTCGACGTAGAACGTGTCGTGCATCGACCGGGACGGATGGTCCTCCGGCATGTTGAGCGCGGTGAAATTGTGGAAGTCGTCCTCGATTTCCGGTCCGTCGGCGACTTCGAAGCCAAGCGAGCGGAACAGCGCTTCGATCCGCTCCAGCGTGAGCGTGATCGGATGCAATGCGCCGGTGCCGGCGCCGCGCCCCGGCAGCGACACGTCGAGCGACTCGCCGGCGAGCTGCTGCGCGAGCTTCGCGTCGGCGAGCGCGTCGCGGCGGCGGACGAGCGCTTCCTCGACGAGTGCCTTGACGTGATTGATGCGCGCGCCCGCCGCAGGACGGTCGGACGCCCCCAACTTTCCAAGCGCCTTCATGTGCTCGGTAATCTCGCCGGCCTTGCCGAGGTAGCGCGCCTTCGCGTTCTCGAGCGCGGCAGGATCTTGGGCCGCCTCGAAGTCGGCGGTCGCGGCAGTTACTATGCTGTCGAGTTCGATCATTGACGCGAGTAGGACAGTCGAAAAAAAAGGGAGGCGGTTCGCGCCTACCCGGTTAGAGGGCCATTTTCAAAGGGAGAACGGCTCGGCTTTATAGCCGAAAATCTAGCCGTTACCCTACCCGTTACCCTACCCGTTACCCTACGGCATAGATCATGGCGCTTTGGGAGCGGCAATTTTACC
>JBDTLY010000336.1:0-4142 GCA_039934535.1 Casimicrobiaceae bacterium
CTTGAGGCGCTTCGCCTTGTCGCGCGAGAGCTTGGTCTCGCCGTAGCCGTCTTCGAGGCTTTCGATCGCGACGGTGACGAAATCGCCGGCCTTGACCTCGACTTCGCCCTGGTCGTTCTTGAATTCCTCGATCGGGATGAAGCTTTCGGACTTGAGCCCGGCGTTGACGACGACGATGTTGTAGTCGACGCGGACGACTTCGGCGGTGATGAGCTCGCCCTGCCGCATTTCCTGGCGGGAGAGCGACTCCTCGAACAGGGCGGCGAAATTTTCGGTCTGGGGGGTGGACATGCTTTGCGTGGCGATAGCCATGTTGGGTTGGTTCCTTCTGTTGTCGTTCAACCGCCTGTCACGAGAACCCTGTATCTCGGACGGCGGGCTGGTTGTCGAAATCCGCACCGGAGCGCCGGCTGAAGCGCGTAGCGCGCGGCTCATTTGCCCTACTTTGCCCTTCTAACCTGCGTTCGCTGCCGCCCGCGCCCCGTACTGCCCGAGCACGAATTCGATCGCGGCCGCCACTGCCATGCCCGTCGTGTCCAGGATTACGGCGTTCTCGGCTGGCTTGAGCGGTGCTGCCGCCCGGCCGGCGTCACGTGCGTCGCGCTCCTGGATGTCGCGCAAAAGACCCACGATTGTACTGGAGATTCCTTTTTCGATCAACTGCTTATACCGGCGGCGCGCCCGCTCCTCCGGGCTCGCCGTGACAAACACCTTCAAAAGGGCGTCCGGGAATACCACCGTCCCCATGTCCCGGCCGTCGGCCACCAGCCCCGGGAGTTGCCGGAAGGCCCGCTGCCGCGCGAGAAGCGCGCCGCGGACCTCCGGATGGACCGCCACCCGGGACGCCGCCGCGCTGACCTCCTCGCTGCGGATGGCGTCGGTCGCGTCGCGGCCCTCGAGGTCGATACGCCCCGGCCGGAAGGCCACGTCGAGGCCGGCGGCCAGTCCGGCAAGCGCAGACGCGGCGTCGACGTCGATGTTCGATCGCAAGGCCTTGAGCGCCACCAGCCGATAGAGCGAGCCGCTGTCGAGAAGATGGAATTTCAGCGCCTGCGCAACACCTGCCGCAATGGTTCCCTTGCCCGACGCCGCAGGCCCGTCGACGGCCACGACTGGAATCATCATGGTTGGACGATGGCGCGGAACGCGTTGAAATAGTCCGGGAATGTCTTTTTCACGCACGCGGGATCGTTGATGCGCACGGCGACGCCGCCGAACGCCGCGAGCGAAAAGCACATCGCCATCCGGTGGTCGTCGTAGGTGTCGATCGTCGCCGGCGTGAATTTCTCCGGAGGATGGATCGTGAGCGAATCGGCACCCGCCTCCACCCGCGCGCCGAGTTTCGCGAGCTCGACCGCCATCGCGGCTATGCGGTCGGTCTCCTTCACGCGCCAACTGGCGATGCCGGTCAGCGTCGTCGGTCCCGCGGCGAACAGCGCGACGACGGCAAGCGTCATCGCGGCGTCGGGGATCGCGACGCAGTCGAGCCTGATTCCCGTCAGCGAAGCGCCGGCGGATGCCTCGATCCAGTCGTCGCCGGAACGGACGATCGCGCCCATCCGTGACAGCGCGTCGGCAAACGCGACGTCGCCCTGGATCGTGCGCCGGCCCACGCCGGTCACGCGAACCGGCCCGACGCCGATCGCGCCGGCGGCGAGGAAGTACGACGCGGACGACGCATCGCCCTCGACGTCGATCGTTCCCGGCGACATGTAGCGCGCGGCAGCGGGAATTCCAAACGCGTGCCAATCGTCCTGCTCTACGGTGACGCCGAAACGCGCCATCAGGTTGGTGGTGATCGCCACGTAAGGCTTCGAGATGAGGTCGCCGGCGATATCGACGGTCACGCCGCGCGCGAATCGCGCCGTCAGCATCGGCAGCGCCATCAGCAGCGCGGAGAGGAACTGGCTCGACACGTCGCCGCGCACCGTCACGCGCTCCGGGACGGCAGCGCCGGGCGCAGGTCCGGGACCGATGGCCAGCGGCGGAAATCCCTCGCGCGAAAGATAACGAATATCGGCACCGAGCGCGCGCAGGGCATCGACCAGGTCGCCGATTGGCCGCTCGTGCATTCGCGGCACGCCGGCAAGCTCGTATTGACCCTGACCAAACGCGAGCGCGGCCGTCAGCGGGCGGAACGCGGTGCCCGCGTTGCCGAGAAACAGCGACGCTCGCAAATTCGGAAACGTGCCCGCCGACCCGTGAACGATGAATGCGCGCGACCCGACCTCCTTGTCGACGCGCACGCCCAGCGTCGCCAGCGCATCCAGCATCCGGTCGACGTCATCCGCATCCAGGAGCCCGCGCACGCGCGTCGCGCCCCCCGCCAGCGCCGCGAGCAGCAGCGTCCGGTTGGAGATGCTCTTGGAACCCGGCAGCGCGACCGTCCCGGACGCATGCGCGACCGGCGGCAGGTCGAGGAAGGTCATGAGCGCCGCCGCAAGCGTGGGGGCTCAACCATCAAGGGTCGCGCGGGCCGTCGTCCGGCACGCGTCCGCCCGCGGCGTTGCGCCGGGAGTCCCACGACCGGCGCGCGGTGCGCGCGGCGGCGAACACGGCTTCGAGACCGGCGCCGTCGCGCGCCGCCAGCATCGCGGCAAGGCGATCGAGCTGCGCGCGGTAGGCCACGACTTCGGCGAGCAGCGCATCGCGGTTCGCGAGCGAAATGTCGCGCCACATCTCTGCGGAGCTCGCGGCGATGCGCGTGAAATCGCGGAACCCGCTCGCGGCAAAGCGAAACAGCTCCTCCGCATCCGGCCGTGCGGCGAGCTCGTCGACGAGCGCGAACGCAAGGAAATGCGGCAGATGCGACACCGCGGCGAAGACGTGGTCGTGCGTGGCGGCGTCGAGCGTGCGAATGTGCCCGCCGCAGGTCTGCCATGCCGCCGCGACGGTCGCTATCGCAAGCGGGTCGGTTTCCGGCAGTGGCGTCAGCACCACGTTGCGGTCGACATACAGCGTCGAGAACGCGGCGGCCGCGCCCGATTGCTCGGTGCCCGCGATCGGGTGCGCCGGAACGAATCGCGGCAGCGCATCGCCCAGCGTCGCGCGGGCGGCGGCGATCACGTCCTGCTTGGTGCTGCCGGCGTCGGTGACGATCGTGTGCGGCCCAAGGTGCGGCGCCATCGCGCCGAACAGGGCGGGATACTGCGCGACCGGCGCCGCGAGCAGCACAACGTCGGTCGTCGCGAGTTCGCTTGCCCAATCTTCGGAGAGCGGAATGAAGCGGTCGATGATGCCGAGGTTCGCGGCCTCCTCGAGGTTGATGCGCCCGCGTCCGACGCCGACGATCGTTCCCGCCGCGCCGGCGGCCTTATGCGCCAGCGCGAACGATCCGCCGATCAATCCGACGCCGACGATGACGAGCTTGTCGATGCGATGGGCGGCGGCATTCATGATGGCGTCCAGACTTTCAACGGCGCGTCAGCCGGCGAGCGCCACGGCGAGGGCGTCGAGAAAGCGGCGGTTCTCCGCGGTGGTACCCACCGTGACCCGCAGCCACTCGGGCAGCGCGTAGTTGGCAACCGGCCGGACGATGACACCCTGTTCCAGCAGACGCTGGTAGACGCGCCCCGCGTCACCGACTTTCACCAGCACGAAATTCGCGTGCGATCGCACGAAGGTCAGGCCCAGCTTTGCAAAGCCCTGCTCCAGCGCGGCACGCCCCGCCGTGTTCAGCGCGCGGCTTTCCTCGACGTAGGCGACGTCGGCCAGCGCCGCCAGCGCGGCCGCCTGCGCCAGGGCGTTCACGTTGAACGGCTGGCGGACGCGATTCAGCATGTCCGCTACCTTCGCATTCATGATGCCGTAGCCGACGCGCAACGCCGCGAGACCGTACGCCTTCGAGAACGTGCGCGAGACGATGAGATTCGGATAGCGGATGGTCCATGCGGCGCTCGGCGCGCATTGCTCAGGCGCGAGATATTCGTTGTACGCCTCGTCGAGCACGACCAGCACGTCCTCCGGCACCGAAGCGATAAAGGCCTCGAGCGCGCCCGGCGGAATCCACGTGCCGGTCGGGTTGTTCGGATTGGCGACGAAAACAATGCGGGTCGATGGCGCGATCGCCGCGTGCATGGCCGCGAGATCGTGGCCATAGTCCGTGGCCGGTGCGACCTCGATGCCGGTCGCGCCGCGCGCCT
>JBDTLY010000337.1:0-4121 GCA_039934535.1 Casimicrobiaceae bacterium
GACCCACACCATCACCGGCGCGATCATCGGCGTGGGCGCGACGCGCAAATTTTCCGCCGTGCGCTGGGGCGTCGCCGGACGCATTGTCTGGGCTTGGGTGCTGACCATTCCCTGCACCGCGTTCATTTCGATGATCGCCTGGTGGGTCGCGCACCAGTATTTGTGAGCGGCGGGTTCCGATGCGGCCGGTAGCGTTCGTCCGGGGTGTCGTCGCGCGGCTCACCGGCGTCGGTCTTGCGCGCACGGCCGCCGCGCTCTCGTATGCGACGGTGCTGAACCTCGTCCCGCTGTTCACCGTCGCGTTCGTCTATGTGGCGCGTTACCCGGTGTTCCAGCAATGGCTCGACGCGCTCGAGCGCTTCCTGCTGAACCACATGCTGCCCGGCAGCGGCTCGATCGTGCGTTCGTATCTCCTCGAGTTCTCGGGCAAGGCGGCCGGACTGCAGGGGGTCAGCATCGCCTTCGTCGTCATCACGGCGGTGCTTCTGGTCGCGACCATCGAGCGCGAGATCAACGCGATCTGGGGCGTGCGCGAGCCGCGGTCGTGGCCGCGCCGCGTGTTCGTGTACGCCCTCGGCGTGACCGCCGGCCCCCTGCTGATCGGCAGCGCGATCTATGCGATGACCTGGGTGCTGGAGACTTCGGTGGCGCAGGCGCCCATCGTCACCCCGGCGGTGCTGTTCATCGCCACGCCGCTCGCGGTCGCGATCACCATGCTTGCTTTCATGCTGCTCTATGCGCTCATGCCCGCGCGGCGCGTGCCGCTGCGGGCTGCTTTCTGGGGCGGACTCTTCGCCGCCTTGGGTTTCGAGGTGGCCAAATACGGGTTCCGCCTCTACGTCACGTCGGTGCCGACCTATCAGGTTATCTACGGAACGCTGGCCGTCGTGCCGCTGTTCCTGTTCTGGATCTACGTCTCGTGGTACGTGATCCTGGTCGGCGCCGCGGTGACGGCGACGCTGGCCGAAGGCGGTCCGCGCGGGCGCGCGTGGCGCCAGCGTTGAACCATCGAGCCTCCCGGGTGTCGCAAGCGCAACGGCGGTGGCGCGCCGCCCGCCGGTCGGCGGTTCCCTTGCGGATTGGGCGGGGCCACGCTACATTGCGGGCAGTTTTCATTCGATAGGGCAGACGCATCGTGTGGTCCATCATTCAAGCGGCAGGCTGGCCGATCTGGCCGATCATCCTGGCGTCGATCGTCGCGCTGGCGCTCATCTTCGAGCGCCTCTGGTCATTGCGCAGCAGCGTCGTCGCCCCTCCCGGGCTCGTCGATCGCGTGCTGGCGGAATACCGGCACGCCGGCGCCACGCCGGAGCTTATCTCCAAGACCGTGCAGCAGGGCCCGCTCGGCCGCATTCTCGCGGCCGGCCTTGCCAACGTGAGGAGTCCGCGGCCGGTGATGCGCGAAGCGATCGAGGAGGCCGGGCGTGTCGTGACGCACGACCTCGAGCGCTACCTCACCACGCTCGGCACCATCGCCGCCATGGCGCCCCTGCTGGGCCTGTTCGGCACGGTGATCGGCATGATCGAGATTTTCGGATCGCAGACCACGACCGGCTCGAACCCGCTCCAGCTCGCGCACGGCATATCGGTCGCGCTGTACAACACGGCGCTGGGCCTGATCGTCGCGATACCGAGCATGATCTTCTACCGCCACTTCCGCTCGACGATCGACGGCCTGCACGTCGAGATGGAGCAGCAGGCGATCAAGCTCGTCGACGTCGCGCACGGCGAGCGCAAGTGACATGAACCTGCGCAGCACCCGGGGCCGCGACGACCCCGAGATCAACTTCATTCCGCTGATCGACGTCCTGCTCGTCATCCTGATTTTTCTCATGGTGACGACGACCTACCAGCGCGTCGCCGAGCTGCAGATCACGCTGCCGGAGGCCGACGCCGAGCAGCTGAAGCAGCGGCCGAAGGAGATCAACGTCGGCATCGACGCGCAGGGCCGCTACGTCGTCGACAAGACGCCGTTCGCTTTTTCCAGCGTGCCGGCGCTGGCCGACATCCTGCGGCGCGCGGGCGGCGACGCCAAGGATCCGGTGGTCGTGATCAACGCCGACGCCAATGCCACGCACCAGTCGGTGATCCACGTCATGGAAGCCGCGCGCGTCGCGGGCATGATCCACATCACGTTCGCCACGCAGTCGCCGGCGAAATAGCGTCGGGCCGCGGGCTCCGCGCAGCGCCCGCGTAGCGAGGCGCCGACGTTTCGATGTCATTCTCCTCCCGCCTCGTCGCAGCCTGGTACTCCCCGCGATTGACCGCGTTGACGGCAGCCCTCGTTCCGCTGGCCGTCGCGTTCGGCGGCGTCGCCTCCTTGCGCCGCGCATTGTTCCGGGCGGGTTTGCTGCGCGCGCAGCGGCTGCCAGTGCCTGTCGTCGTCGTCGGCAACATCACGGTCGGCGGCAGCGGAAAGACACCGCTCGCCGCGGCGCTGTCCCGGGCGCTCACCGAGCGCGGATGGCACCCGGGCATCGTGAGCCGCGGCCACGGCCGCGCGAACGAACGCTCGGCGCCGATCGTCGTTGCCCCGGACGCGGACGCCGCGGATGTCGGCGACGAGCCGCTGCTGCTCGCGCGTACCGGCATTCCGGTCGCCGTGGCGGCGGATCGGGTCGCCGCGGCGCGCGCGCTGATCGCCGTCCATCCGCAGTGCGACGTGATCGTCGCCGACGACGGACTGCAGCATTACCGCCTCGCGCGCGACTTCGAAATCGTCGTGGTCGACGCCGCGCGCGGGCTCGGCAACGGCTGGCGCCTGCCCGCCGGGCCGCTGCGCGAGCCAGCCGCGCGCCTCGAGGAAGCGGATGCGATCGTCGCGCTCGTCACACCGGGCGCGCCGGCGCCATGGACCGCCCCGAATGCGTGGCGGATGACGCTCGTCGGCGACACGCTTCGCCGCGTGACCGATCCGGCGCAGGCGCAACCGGCGTCCGTGTTCACCGGCACCGGCGTGCATGCCGTCGCGGGCATCGGCAATCCGGAACGTTTCTTCGCGCAGCTGCGCTCGCTCCACATCGCGGCGACGGGCCACGCGTTTCCCGATCACCATCGCTTCGTTGCCGGCGATCTCGCATTGCCCGGCGCGCGGGCGATCCTGATGACGGAGAAGGATGCGGTAAAATGCGGCGCGCTTGCCGACGAGCGCTGCTGGTACCTGCCGGTGCGCGCGCACATCGATCCCGCGCTCGTGGCTCGCGTCGAGGAGGCCCTCCGTGGATCCGAAGCTGCTTGAAATCCTGGTCTGTCCCGTCACCAAGGGGCCGCTCACCTACGACCGGCAGAAACAGGAGTTGGTATCGCGTTCCGCGCGCCTCGCCTACCCGGTGCGGGATGGCATTCCGGTGATGCTGGAGGACGAGGCACGGCGCCTGACGCCGGAGGAGCTCGAATAGTGCGGTCAGGTCACTTTATCGAGTTCGATAATTTGACCTGACTCCATCATGTCCTTCACCGTCATCGTTCCCGCGCGCTACGCCTCGACGCGCCTTCCGGGAAAACCGCTCGCCGACATCGCCGGCAAGCCGATGATCGTGCGCGTCGCCGAGCGCGCGCAGCGCGCGGGTGCCGAGCGCGTCGTCGTGGCGACCGACGACGAGCGGATCCGTGCCACGGCGGAAGCGCACGGCATCGCGGCCTGCCTCACGCGCGCCGACCATCCGACCGGCACCGATCGCCTCGCTGAAGCGGCGCGCCTCCTCGGGCTCGCCGAAGACGCAATCGTCGTCAATGTCCAGGGAGACGAGCCGCTGCTCGCGCCGTCGCTGATCCGCGCGGTGGCGGAATTGCTGGCGGCGCATCCGGATGCGGCCATTGCCACCGCATGCCATCCGATCGCCGATCCCGCGGAAGCGTTCAATCCGAACGTTGTCAAGGTGGTGCTCGACGCCAACCGGTATGCGCTGTACTTCAGCCGCGCGACGATTCCCTGGGCGCGCGACGAATTCGCCGGCCGCCGCGACGTCATCCCCGCGGGGATGCCGCTGTATCGGCACTACGGACTCTATGCGTACCGCGTGCGCTTCCTGCGCCTCTATCCGACGCTGCCGCCCGCGCCGATCGAACGCTTCGAGGCGTTGGAGCAGCTCCGCGCGCTCTGGCACGGCCATCGGATCGTC
>JBDTLY010000338.1:0-4119 GCA_039934535.1 Casimicrobiaceae bacterium
AGGTTCGGCGCGGCACGACGACCGCGCTGCTCGGCGGCAACGGCGCCGGCAAGACGACCACGCTGTCGATGCTGCTCGGCGTGCTGACGCCGACCGCCGGGCGCGTGAGCGTGCTGGGTGCGGAAATGCCGCGGGAGCGCCACCGGGTGCTTCCGCGCCTCAACTTCACGTCGCCCTATGTCGACCTGCCCAAGCGTCTCACCGTGCGCGAGAACCTCGCGGTGTTCGCGGACCTCTACGGGGTGCGCGACATGCGCGAGCGCATCGCCGCCGTTGCCGCGGACTGCGACCTCACGGAGCTGCTGAAGCGGCCGTACGGAACGCTTTCTGCGGGGCAGCGCACGCGCGTGTCGCTCGCCAAGGCGGTGATCAACGAGCCCGAGGTGCTGCTGCTGGACGAGCCCACCGCCTCGCTCGATCCCGACATCGGCGACCGGATGCGCACGTACCTCGAGCAGTACCAGCGGCGCACCGGATGCACGATGCTTCTCGCGTCGCACCACATGGGTGAGGTGGAGCGCATGTGCGACGACGTGATCATGCTGCGCGAGGGGCGGGTCGTCGACCAGGGTTCGCCGCAGGCGCTGCTCGAGCGTTACGGGCGCGCGAACCTGGAAGAGGTGTTCCTCGACATCGCGCGCGGTCGTGCCGCTGAACCGGTCGTTGGCACCGGGGCCGAAGAGATCGCGTCGATGTGATGGATTCGACCCGCGCAATCGCCCTCGACACCGGCGCCGTCGCGTCGCTGCGCCGCATCCGCGCGGTGCTGCGGCGCCACACGTACCTCATCCTCAAGTCGTGGACGCGCATCGTGTCGATGATGTACTACCCGACCGTCACGATGGTCGTGTGGGCGTTCGTCACGCTCTACCTCGCGCCGACGAACAATTTCCTCAAGGACGCGCCGGGCTTTTTCATCGGCGCCGTGCTGCTGTGGGACGTGCTGTTCCGCGGCCAGCTCGGCGTGTCGCTGACTTTCATCGAGGAGCTCTATGCGCGCAATCTCGGCAACCTGTTCGTCTCGCCGCTGACGTTGCCGGAATACATCGCCGGTCAGCTGGCGATGAGCGTACTGCGCGCGCTGATTGGCGTCGGCGGCGCGTGTTTCTTCGCGTGGATTCTGTTCCGGTACTCGATCTTCTCGCTCGGCTTCCCGCTGCTCGCGTTCTTCGCGAACCTGCTCGTGTTCGGCTGGGCGATCGGGCTCGCGATGTCGGGGATGATCCTTCGCCTCGGCCTCGGCGCGGAGGAGCTTGCGTGGGCCGCGATCTTCATCGTCGCGCCCATCTCGGGCGTCTACTATCCGGTCGGCGTGCTTCCCGGCTGGATGCAGGCGATTGCATGGGCGACGCCGTCGGCGCACGTGTTCGAGGGGATGCGCGCCGTGCTGCTGCACGGCGTGTTCCGCTGGGACGCGTTCTGGTCGGCCGCCGCGTTGAACGTCGTCTACCTCGCGCTGGGTGCCGCGTTTTTCGCGTGGTCGATGCACCATGCGCGAGAGCACGGCACGCTCCTGCAAATGGGCGAGTAGACCTAACGCGCTTGCGCATCCTCGGCCGCACGCATAATCTGTAGCGTACATCGTCCCGCATCCGGGGCAAACGCAGAGGTCACGATGGCCAAGATCGATCTGTCGCATCTTCCCGCCTGCGTCGAGGATTCGCGCCTCGCGTGGCTCGACTCCGATACCGGCCCGGAAGAGCCGACGGTCTATGCGGATCTCGTCGCGCGCCTCGATGCCGCGCGGCTCAAGCTCCCGCCCCTCTATCGCGTGAATGCCGCGGATCCGTTCATCAAGGCGGTCAAGGACATTGGCGCCGACGGCTTCGCGCACGTGCTGCAGAAGGATCCACAGCGCGAGGGCCAGGCGGGCCTGCTGATCGACATCGCGCAGGCGATCCTGCAGAACGGCGAGGGCTACGCGCCGCGCGCCACCGACGGCTTCCAGGAAGTCATCAGCGACCTCTACGACGGCTTCCTTTCGGCCGAGGACCGCCGCGGGGTCAAGCAGCCTGATTTCGAAACCATTCCTCCGCTCGTGAAATGGGGCAGTCCGACGTCGGGTCCGTACACCTGGCCGATCGACGCGACGTCGTCCTTCGGCATGGAGGTCGGCATCGTCAACCTGCCGCCGGCAAATGCGCGCCGCGGCATCTGCGCATGGGCTGCACTCGGGCACGAGACCGGCGGCCACGACATCCTGCATGCGGACGACGGTTTGCTGCGGGAATTGTCGGACAAGGTCGCCGACGCGGTGGCCGCCGCGAAGCTCGGCAACCATGTCGCGGAGTACTGGGCGGACCGCATCGACGAAACCGCGTCCGACGTGCTCGGCATCCTCAACCTCGGGCCTGCCGCCGCAGTGGGCGTGCTCGCCTATTTCCGCGGCATCAACGCGTCGCTCGGCTGGGGGCCGGTGCTTTCGTCCGAAGGCGATGCCGACGATGTCCATCCCGCCGACATCGTGCGCGGCTGGATGGGCGCCGACGTCGTGCGCCTGCTCAAGTTCAAGCAGGCGGGCGCCTGGGCCGACGCGCTCACGAAGGAAACCGATCGCGACGCCGCCAAGGTCGTGCTCGGTGGCGTCACCGTGACCACTGCGAACGCGAAGAAATCCGCCGCCGTGGTCGCGCAGACGATCGCCGCCGGCAAGCTCAACACGCTCGACGGCCACGCGTTCTCCGACATCCAGAACTGGGCGGACAAAGACGATGCCTTGGTGGCGAAGCTCACCGACCCGCTCACGATGGCGGTCGACCTGCCGGCCAGGTATGCGGGCGGAACCTATGCCGCGCACGTGGTCGCAGCGGCGGTGATGTCCGCGTTGCGCACGCCGCAGGCGATCCCCGTGATCTTCGACCGCATGCTGGGCCTGCTTAAAGTGATGCACGACGCGAATCCGTCGTGGGGCCCGCTCTACGTCGTGCATCCGGGCGACGTCGCGCGCGACCTCGTCGTCGGCATGCGCAAGGCCAAGCGCGCGGAATAGCGGTTGCGTTCGGGCGCGTGCCGCTGCGCCCCGTGATCGGTTGACCCTCGCGCGGTTGCGTTGGCGCGCGGCGTGACCTATCGTCCCCTGTTCCACCGACGTTGCGCGACAGCGCGCCGCGCGGACAACCCTTCGTCTCCGTGCCGTGCCCCGATCGCCCCCACCCGTGCCCCGCCCAGCCGTGACCCGATTGCGCCGCCGGCGCCGGTCCGCCGGGAACCATGCGTTGGTCGCGTTCCTGTTGCTGTCGACGCTGCTCCACGTCCTCGTGGTCCTGGTCGTGGGCACGACCGAACCGGGTATGGGCGGCCAGTCGAGTGGCGAGCGTATTTCGTCGCTCGCGGTCACGCTGGTCCCGCGCACGCCGGACGCTGGCGCACAAGCCCGCGGCACGACGGGCATCGAAGTCGGGCGGCGCGGACAGGCGCCCGCCGCTCGGGCGGGAGGATCGCCGCGGCGACCGGCTCCGCGACCTTCCACGAACGTCGGGACGCCGAAGCCACCGCAAGAATCGCCGGCGACCCCGGCGTCACCAACCGATGCACCCGCCGCGATCGAGGCGCCGCCCGCCGCGGAATCGTTGCCGCGTCTCGATTCCGGCGCGCCTGAAGTCGTCGACAAGGTGATCGAGCCGCGTCTCGCCGAACCGCTGCCCCGCGAGATACCGACGGCAACGGTCCCGCGCGTCGAACTGGAGAGCCCGCGAATCGAGGAGCCGGCCGTGGTGGCCGCGCCACCTGTCGCCGTGCCGCGCGAATCGCGGGCGCCCGTGGTCGAGACACCGTCGCCGGTCGAAGCGCCTGTGGTCCCGCCGCCGCGCATCGAACGCGAGGTGACGCCGAAGGCCGAGCCGGAAGCACAGCCCGTCGCGCAGCCGACGCCGCAAGCCGAAGTGCAGCCGATCGTCGCGCCTCCTGTGGTCGCGCCATCTGTCGTCGCGCCTCCGGTTGTCGCGCCGTCCGTCGAACCGGCGCCGACGCCGCGCGTCGTCCCGGAGACGCCGCCGCCGGTTGCGCCAGAGCCTCCTGCGCAACTCGTTCCCGACGTCGTTCCGCGCGCGCTCCCGGAAGCGCCACCGGTCATCGCGCCGCCGGTCATCGCGCCGCCGGTCATCGCGCCGCCGGTCATCG
>JBDTLY010000339.1:0-4097 GCA_039934535.1 Casimicrobiaceae bacterium
GTTGCGCGCGGTGACGACGCGCAGCGCCGCGAACACGAGGATCGCTGCCAACAGGTAGAAGAGTAGAGCCTGTATGTTCACCGGTACCTTGCGTCTTGTTCTCGATCCGCTGCTATCTGCGCCTCGTACCGGTCGCCGACCGCGAGCAGCATCTCCTTGTTGTAATAGAGGTCGCCGCGCTTTTCGCCGTGGTATTCGAGGATGCGCGTCTCGACGATCGAATCGACCGGGCAGCTCTCCTCGCAAAAGCCGCAGAAGATGCACTTCGTGAGGTCGATGTCGTAGCGCGTCGTCCGCCGCGTGCCGTCGGCGCGCTTCTCGGACTCGATCGTGATCGCGAGCGCCGGGCAGACCGCCTCGCAGAGCTTGCAGGCGATGCAGCGCTCCTCGCCGTTGGGATAGCGGCGTAGCGCGTGCAGGCCGCGGAAGCGCGGGCTCTGCGGCGTCTTCTCCTCCGGGAACTGGACCGTGATCTTGCGCGCAAACATGTGCCGGCCGGTCAGCATGAGACCGCGCCACAGCTCGCCCAGGAGCCAGGTGTTGAGGAATTCGCGCGAGCGTCGAAGCATCGTCGCCATCCTCAGTGGAAGAGACCAGCCCAGCGCGTCTGCATCATCGCGCCGAGGAACACGATCCAGACGAGCGTCACCGGAATGAACACCTTCCAGCCGAGCCGCATGATCTGGTCGTAGCGATAGCGCGGAAACGTCGCCCGGATCCACAGGAAGAAGAACAGCACGAACGACATTTTCCCGAACAGCCACAGCATGCCGTCGCCCAGCGGCGCGGTGCCGCCGATGACCGGCACCCACGATGGAAGCACGACATCGTTCAGCGCCGGCCAGATCGCGAGCCAGCCGCCGAGGAACATGACCGACGCCAGCGCCGAGATCAGGATCATGTTCATGTACTCGGCGAGGAAGAACACCGCGAACGCGACGCCCGAATACTCGACATGGAAGCCGGCGACGATTTCCGACTCCCCTTCCGCCACATCGAACGGATGGCGGTTGGTTTCGGCGACGCCGGAAATCAGGTACACGATGAAGAGCGGGAACAGCGGGATGAAGTACCAGTGCGCGAGCCCGCCTTCCTGCCCTTGCACGATGCCGGACAGGTTCAGCGTGTTCGCCGCCATCAGCACGCCGACGAGCGCGAAGCCCATCGCGATTTCATAGGAGACGATCTGCGCGGCGGAACGGAGGCAGCCCAGGAACGCGTACTTGGAATTCGACGCCCAGCCCGCGAGGATGATCCCGTACACGCCGATCGACGTCATCGCGAGCACGTAGAGAAGGCCCGCGTTGATGTCCGCCAGCACGACGCCGTCGGTGAACGGCACGACGGCCCATGCCGCAAGCGCCGGCGCAATGGCGAGGATCGGCGCGATGAAGAACAGGTAGCGGCTGGCGCCGGTCGGCAGCACGATCTCCTTGAAGATCAGCTTGAAGACGTCGGCGAAGGGCTGCAGCAAACCGAGCGGCCCGACCCGGTTCGGCCCGATGCGCACCTGCATCCAGCCGATGACCTTTCGCTCGGCAAGCGTGAGGTAGGCCACACTCAGGATCAGCGGGATGGCGATCGCGACGATCTTGACGAGCGTCCACGTGGTCACCTTGATCGCCGGCCATGCGGATCCGAAAACGGTCGCGAGCCATTCCATCACAGTGGCTCCACGGCAATCGGCCCGGACAGCCCGTCGAGCCCGCATGTCGACGGATGCGCGGCCGCAATGCGCACGGCGCCCGACGGCACCGCGGCATCGACTTGCGCCGTCAGCACCGCCTCGCCTCGCCCCTGGCGTACCTTGAGCGTTCCGCCCTCGACGGCGCCGATCTGCTGCAGCGTGAGCGCATTCATCCGCGCCCGCGGCGGCCGCGCATCGGCCGACTGCTGCAGGGACGGCGCCCGCCGGGCCAGCGGATCCGCGAAATGGATCGGGACGTCGGCGACGCGCTCGATGCCATGCGTCGCGACAGCGGGCTTGACGATCTCCACGCGCATGCCGTTGGCGAGCCGCGATGCAAGCGCCGGCACCGTGGGCAGGAGCTTCGTTCGCACGTCGTCGATCGATTCGAAGTCAAATCCCGGCAAACCGAGCAGCGACCCCAGCACGCGCAGGACCTTCCACGCCGGGCGCGTTTCGCCGAACGGCTTGACGACGCCGTTGAACATCTGCGCCCGCCCCTCGCAGCTGACGAAGGTGCCGGCGGTCTCCGTGAACGGGGAAACGGGCAACAACACGTCCGCGTAGGGCGTGCCGTGACGGAACGGCGACATGACGACGACGAAGTCGGCTTTCTCGAGGGCTGCCCGCGCAGTGACCGGATGCGCAAAGTCGAATTCGGGTTCCGCGCCGAGGACGATGTAGGCTTTCCGCGGATCGGCCAGCATCGCGCGCGCGTTCAATCCGCCTGACTGCGGCAGCGCGCCGGCGACGTATCCGCCGACGCTGTTCGCTGCCTCCATCAGGCAACCAATCTTCGCGCCCGTCAGTCCCGCCAGCGCCTGCGCCATCGCGAATAGCTGCGACGCCTCCGGATGCTGTTCCGCGCCGTTGCCGAGCAGCACGGCTTTCCGCTCGCCGGACAGCAGCGACGCCGCGATCACCTCGGCCGCGGCCGAGGGTTCGATCCCCGAAAGCGCCGGCGGGGTGTCCTTGCCGGCCCCCTTCGCCGCAGCGACGACGATCTCGGCGAGCGCGAGCGGAAGCATCGCCGGCACGGCGACGAACGAGTTCGCCACGCGGATCAGCGAATCGTCATGGACGGAATGCAGGAGCGAGACTTGGGCGCCCTTCTTCGCTGCCTGGCGCAAACGTTGCGCGACGAGCGGATGGTCCTTGCGCAGGAAACTGCCGATGACCAGGACGCGATCGAGCGCGTTGAGATCCGCGACGGGCAGTCCGAGCCATGGAATGCCGGTCCCCTGGCCATCGCCGCGGAAGTCCGACTGCCGCAGGCGAAAGTCGACGTTGTCTCCGCCGAGGTCGCGCGTCAACTTCGCCGCCAGCGCCATTTCCTCGAGCGTGGAATGCGGCGACACGAGGGTTCCGAGCGCCGCGGGGCCATGCTTCGCGATCGTTTCGCGGAGCCCCTGCGCCACCCGCGCGAGCGCCGTCTGCCAGTCGACGGCCTTCCATTCGCCGCCGACCTGCATCATCGGCGAGGCGAGCCGGTCATCGCTCGCCAGCGCCTCGTACGAGAAGCGATCCTTGTCGGAGATCCAGCATTCGTTCACCGCCTCGTTCTCGAGCGGCAGCACGCGCAGCACACGGTCGTCCTTGACCTGGACCACGAGGTTGCTGCCGAGCGAGTCGTGCGGCGATACCGACTTGCGGCGCGCGAGCTCCCACGTCCGCGCCGCGTAGCGGAACGGCTTCGACGTGAGCGCGCCCACGGGACAGATGTCGATCATGTTCCCGGACAGCTCCGAATCGACGGTCTTGCCGACGAAGGAGACGATTTCCGAATGCTCGCCGCGGCCGATCATCCCGAGCTCCATGACGCCGGCGATCTCCTGGCCGAAGCGGACGCAACGCGTGCACTGGATGCAGCGCGCCATCTCCTCGGCCGAGACGAGCGGGCCAAGGTTCTTGTGGAACACGACGCGCTTTTCCTCGGTGTAGCGCGAAGCGGAAGGCCCGTAGCCGACCGCGAGATCCTGCAGCTGGCACTCTCCGCCCTGGTCGCAGATCGGGCAGTCGAGCGGGTGGTTGATCAGCAGGAACTCCATCACCGACTTCTGCGCGTTGACGGCGAGCTCCGAGGCTGTCCATACCTTCATGCCTTCGGCGGCGGGTGTGGCGCACGCCGGCATCGGCTTTGGGGCCTTCTCCACCTGCACGAGGCACATCCTGCAATTGGCGGCGATCGATAGTTTCTTGTGATAGCAGAAATGCGGGACGTAGATGCCGAGCACGTGTGCGGCATCCATCACGGTGCTGCCAGGAGCCACCTCCACCTTCCGACCGTCGATTTCGAGATTCAACATATCTTCAGGCGTAGGGAGCGACGAGGCAGCGCTGGTGGTCGATGTGGTGCTGGAATTCGTCGCGGAAATGCTTGATGAAGCTCTTCACCGGCAGCGCCGCGGCA
>JBDTLY010000340.1:0-4097 GCA_039934535.1 Casimicrobiaceae bacterium
CGGATCGTCGCGCGACTGGGCCGCGAAGGGCACGCAGCTCCTCGGCGTCAAGGCGGTCATCGCCAGGAGCTTCGAGCGCATCCACCGCTCGAACCTCGTCGGCATGGGCGTGCTGCCGTGCCAGTTCAAGGGCACCGACAGCGTCGCCAACCTCGGCATTACGGGCGAGGAGACCTTCGACGTCACGGGGTTCGACAAGCACATCGAGCCGCAGATGGACGTGCTGCTGACGATCCACCGCAAGGACGGCACGTCGCAGTCGGTGCCGGTGCTGCTGCGCATCGACACGCCGATCGAGGTCGACTACTACCTCAATGGCGGCATCCTGCCGTTCGTGCTGCGCGAGCTCGTGAGCAAAGCGGCGTAAGCCGAAGGGTCGGAGGCCATGCCGGCCCCGGCGCACCCGCTGCGCCGCGCCCTGCCGCTGTTCCTGCTGGCCGGGCTCTGCCTCACGTCGCTCGACACGACGGCGAAGTGGCTCGTGCGCGACCACACGCTGTTCCTCGTCGTGTGGGCACGCTATGCCGGCCAGATGCTGGTCGTCACGCCGTACGTGTGGCACCGCGCAGGCCCCGGTTTCTGGCGTACGCGCCGGCTGCCGCTGCAGCTCTTCCGCTCGTCTCTGCTGCTGATAGCGACGTTCTGCTTTTTCGCCGCGCTACGGTATCTCCCGCTCGCGGAAGCCTCGGCGATCACGTTCCTCGCGCCGATCATCATCGTCGTGCTCTCCGGGCCGCTGCTCGGCGAACGGCCGAATCGCTGGCGCTGGGCGACGGCGATCACCGGCTTCATCGGCATCCTGATCGTGCTGCGCCCCGGCTCGGCGGTGTTCCATCCCGCGGTGCTGCTGCTCATCGCGACCGCGACGTTCAACGGCCTCTACTACCTGCTGACGCGCAAGCTCGCGGGGGAGGACAAGAACACGACACTCTTCTACAGCGCGCTCGTCGGCACCGTCGGCCTGACGCTGTTCCTGCCGTGGGCGGCCATCGAAGGACTGCCCGGGCCGCGCGACGGCGCGCTTTTCCTGCTGCTCGGGATCTTCGCCGGACTGGGCCACGCGTTCGTCATCGGCGCGTATTCGGCGGCGCCCGCGTCGCTGCTGACGCCGTTCACCTATCTGCAGATGCTGTGGGCCACCGCGTACGGCTACCTGGTTTTCGGCCAGCTGCCGGACCGTTTTTCGGCGCTCGGCATGGTGGTGATCGTCGCGAGCGGCGTCGCGCTCGCCTTTCACGAACGGCCGCGCGCGCCGGTGCGGGCTCCGGAAACGGTCGATCCCGAACCCGAAGTGCCCATTCCGTAAATGGCGCAGGCACCCGCATCCCGCGCCCTGCCCGGCCATCGCACGCTGGTCGTGCTGATCGGGTTCTACCTGATGCTGCAGCCGCTGGCGACGGACTTCTACCTCGCGTCGTTGCCCGGGCTCGCCCGGACGTTCGCGACCAGCGCAGCGACGGTGCAACTCACGTTGTCGGTTTTCGCGCTCGCGTTCGGCGTCATGCAGCTCGTCGCGGGCCCGCTGTCGGACCGCTGCGGGCGCCTCCCCGTGCTGACCGGCGGACTCGTGCTGTACGCGCTCGCGTGCGTCGCCTGCGCGATCGCGCCGTCGATCGAATGGCTGATCACCGGCCGGTTCCTGCAGGCCGTCGGCTGCTGCGCGGTGGTCGTGGTCGCGCGTGCGATCGTCCGCGACGTGTTCGGCGAGCACGCGGGGGCGAAAGCGCTGGCGCAGGCGTCGACGATCATCGCGTTCGGGCCGCTCCTCGGACCCATTCTCGGCAGCGTGCTCGAGGTCCGCTTCGGCCATCGCGCGATATTCGGCGTCCTGGCGCTCATCACCCTCGCGCTGCTCGTCGTCACGCTCGCGAAATTTGCCGAAACGAATCGGCACCCGGATGCGCGCGCCACCCGGCCGCGGGATCTTGCCGCCAATTACGCGGCGGTGTTCCGGTCGCGCGCATTTCGCGCCTACACGCTGGCCGGCGCCGCCACCTACGGCGGCGTCTTCGCGTTCCTGTCCGGGTCCCCGTTCGTGCTGATCGAGGTGCTCGGCGTCCCGACGGCGTGGTTCGGCCCGTGCTTCGCGCTCTCCGTGTCGGGCTATCTCCTCGGGACCATCGCGTGCAGGCGCCTGCTCGTGCACCGAAGCGTCGCGCGGACGATGACGACAGGCGCCGCGCTGGCGCTCGGCGCGGGTGTCGCGATGACGGCCCTGGCCCTCGCCGGCATTCATCACTGGGCGGCGATCGTCGTGCCTCAGTTCGCCTATTTCTTCGCGCACGGGATCAACTTTCCTTGCGCGCAGGTCGGGAGCGTCGCGCCGTTCGACCGGCGCACCGGCGCCGCCGCGGGGCTTTTCGGGTTTCTGCTGATGGTGGCGGCATCGCTGATCGGCACCTTCATCGGCGCGTCGCACAACGGCACGGTCATTCCGCTGGTGCTGACCGTCGCGGCCTGCGGCGCCGCCGTCTTCGTGACGGTGAACGGCTGGATCGCCCGCCTGGCGCCGGCCGCTCCGGCATGAAAACTGCGCAAGTCCGGCCGGGAAGGAGTCCGCCAGGCCGGGAAATGGGCTATACTTATCGATTGTCAGGCCTCCGGCCGAGCAACCTCAGGCAAACCGAGACAAACCGAGACTGCGCCCCGCACCGGGTCCGCGATCGCACCGATTCACCCCACCTCCACAGGAGCACCTACGATGAAATCCCGCCTTTTTGCCCTTTTGACCGCATTCACCCTCGCCGTCACGCTCGCCGCCTGCGGCGATAGCGCCAAGGAAGCCGCCGACAAGGCCGCCGCCGCGACGAAGGCCGCCGCCGACAAGACCGCCGCCGCCGCCAAGGAAGCCGCCGACAAGACGGCCGCCGCCGCCAAGGAAGCCGCCGACAAGGCAGCGACCGCCACGACCGACGCCGCCGGCAAGGCCGCCGACGCGACCAAGGATGCCGCTGGCAAGGCTGCCGACGCGACGAAGGATGCCGCCGCGAAGGCCGCTGACGCGATGGCGCCGAAGAAATAATTCCCGCTGCACGCAGCAAGCAAAACGCCGGCTCCGCGCCGGCGTTTTTCTTTTGTGGATCTAGGTGCGGTCAGCCGGACTTCGGCGCCGCGTGTCGTGCGATCCAGCGCGTCAGGGGTTTCCACTGCTCCCAATCCTGCTCGGCGCGCGAGCGCGGCAGGTCGAACACCGACGCGCCGTCGCGCGCGCAATGCACGTACACCTGGGTGTCGCGCAGGTGCGCGACAAGCGGCAGGTTGAAGCCCTTCAGGAATTCGTCGAGCTCGGCGGCGCTCCGCGTGCGCGCGTCGACGCGCATGGCGATGATCCCGATCGCCACGTCGTCCTCCTTCACCGCCTTGTAGTTCGCGATCGCCGCGAGAAAGTGCGCCGTCGCGGCCATGTCGAACGCGGAAGGTGCGAGCGGAACCAGCATCACGTCGGCCTGGTTCAGCGCCTCGCGGAGGTCGGGGCCATGCAGGCCCGCGGGCGTGTCGACGACGAGCCACTGCGGATCGGCGTCCTTCAGGGCCTTTTTCGTCGCGTCGACGGGCAGCGCCGCAATGGCCGGAAACAGCGACGGCCGCCGCGCCAGCCATTCCGTCGCCGAGCGCTGCGGATCGTGGTCGGCGAGCGCGACCCGCTGGCGCTTGCCGGCAAGCCATCCCGCCACATTCGTGGCCACCGTCGTCTTGCCGCTGCCGCCCTTGGGATTGGCGACGAGAATCGTCTGCATGCCGGCCCCCGTTCCGTGTCGATCCGCCGCCGGTATGGTAACCCGGCCGGGACGCCGGCCGGCCCGCAGCCGGTAGAATGTCGGTCCCATGGACGACACCGCCCGCCTCGACGCTCACCCGCCTGCCGAGGCCGCCCCGCCCCTGCCGGCGCGCGACCCGCGCAAGGCCGAATTCGAGGCCAACAAGCTGAAGAAGCGCCTGCGCCGCCTGGTCGGCGAGGCCATCGGCGACTTCGGGCTCATCGCGCCGGGCGACCGGGTGATGGTGTGCCTGTCCGGGGGCAAGGACAGCTACGCGCTGCTCGACATCCTGCTGTCGCTCAAGGACCGGGCGCCAATCGACTTCGAGGTGATCGCCGT
>JBDTLY010000341.1:0-4096 GCA_039934535.1 Casimicrobiaceae bacterium
GATCGAGATACTCGAGCAGGTACTGAACGGCCTGCTCGCCGGTGCGTACTACCTGTTGATCGCGCTGGGCCTGACGCTCATCTTTTCGCTGGGCGGGCTCGTCAACCTGGCGCATGGCGCGTTCTATGCGCTGGGCGCGTACTTCGCCGTCAAGCTGGCCGATACGCTCGGCTACACCGGCGCGTTCATCGCGTCGCCGATACTGGTCGCGCTGATCGGGCTCGTCGTCGAGCGGTTCCTGTTCCGCCGTTTTTATCGCGAAGATCCGGCGCTCGGCCTGCTGCTGACGTTCGGCCTCGCGATGGTCGCCGAGCAGGCGCTGCGCTGGATATTCGGCGCGGCGCCGATCCCGTTCTCGATCCCGCCGGCGCTGAAGGGCCAGGTGCTGATCGGTGACTTCATCTATTCGCGCTACCGGCTGCTGATGCTGGCGCTCGCCGTCGTCGCGGTCGGCGGCCTGTGGTACCTGCTGAAGCGCACGCCGTTCGGGCGCGTCGTGCGCGCCGGCGTGCAGAACCCCGACATGGTCGCGGCGCTCGGCATCTCGCTCGCGCCGTACATGGCGGCCGTCGTCGGGCTCGCTGTCGGCCTCGCGGCGCTCGCCGGCGTGCTGATGGCGGCAATCACCGGCGTGCATCCGGCCATGGGCGCCGACATCCTGACGGCCTCGTTCGTTGTCGTCGTGATCGGCGGACTGGGTTCGTTCTGGGGCGTGGTTCTCGCCGCGCTGATCATCGGCATCGTTCGCGGATTGACGGTGTATTTCTTTCCGCCGGCCGCCGAAGCGTCGATGTACCTGCTGATGCTGCTCGTGCTGCTGTTCCGGCCGCGCGGACTGTTCGGCGAACGCATTCAACGCTTCGAATGAGCAGGAGGAACTCATCCGTCGTCATTGCCGCCCTGGCCTGTGCGTTGCTGCCGTTCGCGCTGCTCGCGGGCGGACTCACGCTGACGAGCGCGACCGACGTAGTGATCTTCACCGTCGCCTGCATGGCACTCAACATCCTGGTCGGCCAGACGGGCCTCGTCTCCTTCGGGCACGGCGCATGGTTCGGCGTGGGCGCCTATGCCGCGGCGCTGGCGCAGCGCCACTGGTTCCCCGGTTCGGTCCTCTGGCCGGCGCTGTTCGCGCTCGCCTTCCTGCTCGTCGCGTCGATCCTCGTCGGCTTCCTCGTGCTGCGGCGGCGCGGCGTGTATTTTTCGCTGCTGACGCTCGCGTTCGCGGCGTTGACGTATGCCGTCGCATACCGGTGGACCGCATTCACCGGCGGCGAGAACGGTCTGGGTGGTGTCACCCGCGCGACGTGGTTCGGCGTGAATCTCGAAAATGCGTGGGTCTATTACACCCTCGTCGCGGCCTTCGGCATCGCCTGCGTCTACGCGCTGTCGCGGTTCCACGCGTCACCGATCGGCACGGTGCTTCTTGCGATCCGCGAAAACGAGCAGCGTGCGCAATTCACGGGCTATGCGACGAACCGCTACAAGCAGATTGCGTTCGCGCTGTCCGCCACGCTTACCGGGGTGGCCGGCGTGCTGTTCGCGTTCCACCACCGGTTCGCCTCGGCCGACCCGGTCGCCGTGTCGTTCTCCGGCGAGTTGCTGGCGATGGTCATCATCGGCGGCATGGGCAGCCTGCTCGGCCCGGCGCTGGGCGTCCTCTTCTACATGCTGTTTCGCGAATACCTGTCGATCTACACGCCGCATTGGCTGCTTTTCTTCGGCCTGTTGTTCGTCGGATTCGTCGTGTTCTCGCCGAGCGGCCTCGTCGGCGTCTGGCGCAGGATCACGGCGCCGATGCGCGCGAAAGTCGTCGAGGCGGCGGCAATGGCCGGACGCGTCATCGAGCATGATTTGCCGCTGCCGGCGTTCCTCCGGCACGAGCGCACGCCGGACGGGACGCAGTTCGCTGCGGAAGGACTCGCCAAGGCCTTCGGCGGATTGCACGCCGTCGAGGAGGCCAGCCTCGTCCTCACCGACCGGACCCTGCATGCGCTGATCGGGCCTAACGGCGCCGGCAAGACCACATTGTTCAACCTGATCTCGGGCCTGTTCATACCGGATCGCGGTCGCGTGATGCTGGACGGCCGCGACCTCACCGGACTGCCGCCGCACCGGATCGTCGCCGCCGGGCTCGCGCGCTCGTTCCAGATCACGAATTTGTTCCCGGCGCTCACGGTCGAGGAAAACGTCCGGCTCGCGGTGCAGGCGGGCGATCCTTCTCACTTCGACGGCTGGGCGCGCGCCGAAGACATCGCTTCGGTGAAAACGAAGACGGCCGACCTCATCCGCTTTCTCGGCTTGACCGGCATCGAGCGCGCGGAGGCCGGCGCCCTCTCGTATGGCGGCCAACGCCTGCTCGACATGGGATTGGCGCTCGCCACCGCGCCGCGCGTGCTCCTGCTCGACGAGCCACTCGCCGGGCTCGCCGCCGCCGAGCGGGAGCGCGTGAGCCAGCTCGTCAAGCGGATCTCGCAGGACATTCCGGTGCTGCTGGTCGAACACGACATCGACCGCGTGTTCGCGCTCGCCGACCGCGTGACGGTGATGAACGAAGGCAAGGTGCTGGTCGACGGCACCGCCGAGGATGCCCGCCAGAGCCGCGCGGTGCAGGAAATCTACATCGGCACCGGAACGGCGGTGCTCGCCGCAACGCCGCGCGGGCACGACAGTGCCGATATCGGGACTGCGTTGCTGACACTCGCCGGCATCGACACGTTCTACGGCAAGAGCCATGTCCTGCGCGACGCCTCGCTCACCGTGCGCGAGCGCGAAATCGTCGCGCTTCTCGGCCGCAACGGCGCCGGCAAGTCGACGCTGCTGAAGTCGATCATCGGGATTACGCGCGCCGCCGACGGCCGCATCACGCTGGGCGAGGCCGACCTCCGCGAACTCTCCGCCGCCGAGATCGCGCGGCTTGGCGTCGGCTACGTTCCGCAGGGTCGGGGCCTTTTCGCCGGCATGAGCGTACGCGACAATCTCGAGCTCGGTCGGCTTAAGCGGCGCACCGGCACCGGCGTGGCGTGGACCGACGAGAAGATCCTGGCATTCTTCCCGCAGCTCAAGACGCGGCTCGACACGCCGGCCGACTTCCTGTCCGGCGGCGAGCAGCAGATGGTCGCCGTCGCGCGCGCGCTGTCGGGGCACGTCCGCGTGCTGCTGCTGGACGAACCGTTCGAAGGCCTCGCGCCGGCGGTGATCGAGGAGCTGTTCGAGGCGTTCGACAAGCTGCGCGGCGAAGTCGCGATGATGATCGTGGAGCACAATCTCGATCTTGTGCTTGCGCTCGCCGACCGCGCCTACGTGCTGGAGCGCGGCAGCGTGGTGCACGAAGGTTCGGCCAAGGCGCTGCGCGAGGACCTGGACCTGCGGCGGCGCGTACTTTGGATGTGAGGCAATGGAAAAGACAGCGGCAATCGTGGGCGCGGGGTTGATCGGCCGCGCATGGGCCATGGTGTTCGCGCGCGGCGGCTGGCGCGTTCGCCTTTACGATAGCGTTCCCGCGCAGCTCGACGCGGCGCGCGGGTTCATCGCGGAGAGCCTCGACCTGCAGGCGCAACACGGGCTCGTCGCCGATCCGGCGGCAGCACGGGCACGCATCGCGTACGTGCCCCAACTCGCGGACGCCGTGTCCGCTGCGGACTGGGTGCAGGAAAACCTGCCCGAGTCGCTCGAAGTCAAGCTCGACGTGTTCGGCGTGCTCGATCGACTCACGCCGCCTGCGGCAGTGATCGCAAGCTCGACCTCGGCGATTCCCGCGTCACGTTTCACCGAGAAACTCGCCGGTCGAGCGCGCTGCCTCGTCGCGCACCCGGTGAACCCGCCCCATCTCGTGCCGATCGTCGAGCTGTGCGGCGCACCCTGGACGGCGCCTGCGACAATCGAGCGCGCGCTCGCGGTCTACACCGAGGTCGGACAGGTGCCCATCGTCGTTCGGCGCGAGCTCGACGGGTTCATCCTCAACCGGCTGCAGGGCGCGCTGCTGTCCGAGGCGATGCGCCTCGTCGGCGAAGGCTACGTCTCCGCGGCGGACCTCGACAAGACGGTGCGCGACGGGCTCGGGCTGCGGTGGTCGTTCATGGGGCCGCTCGCGACGATC
>JBDTLY010000342.1:0-4093 GCA_039934535.1 Casimicrobiaceae bacterium
AGCATCTTGCCGACCATCATCTGGAAGATGCCGGAGTTGACGGCGCCCGCCGAGATGACGCCGTGCAGCTTGGTGAGCGACACGCCGGCCTTGGCGGCGGTTGCGCAGGCCTCCGCGGTGGCCGTCGCGATCGCCTGCGCGACGAAGTTGTTGATGAGCTTGATCATGAGGCCGTGCCCCGGAGGTCCGGCGTGGAAGATGTTCTCGCAGAACGCCTGCAGCACCGGCTTCAGCGCCGCGAACGTCGCGTCGTCGGCGCCGACCATGATGTTGAGCTTTCCGAGCTCGGCCTCGACCGGCGTGCGCGCGAGCGGCGCGTCGACGAACAGCACGCCGGACGACGCCAACGCCTCGCGCATCTTCGTCGTCGTCGCGGGCTCGCTCGTCGAGGTGTCGACGACGACGAGCCCAGTGCGCGCGACGCTCGCGATGCCATCCTTGCCGTTGACGATCTCCTCGACCTGCGGCGCGCCGGTGACGCACAGGAACACGATGTCCGATGCCCGCGCGACGTCGGCGCTGGTCGCGGCCTCTTTGGCGCCCACGGCGAGAAGGTCCTCGAGCGGCTTGCGGTTGCGATGCGCGCGCACCGTCAGCGGGAAGCCTTTGGTCACGAGGTTCTTCGCGATTCCGTGGCCCATGAGGCCGAGTCCGATGAAGCCGATGCGCGGCTTCGCGCCCGATGCTGCGTTCATGTGTATCCTCCGCGGAAAGTGGAAAGGCCCGACCCGGGCGCAACGCCCGATTGGTCAGGCCTCCTGACCGATTCTACCGCGACCGCGGCGAATTGGGTCAAGCGGGAAGTCAGTCGATTGCCGTGGGCTCCGCGGTTTCCACGAGCGCCAGCGCGCGCCGGCGCTCGTGCCACGTGAGCAGGAGCCCGCTGCCCGCGATCACCGCCATCCCCAGAAGCGCCGGGGCATCGGGAAACTGGCCGAACAAAAGGAGGCCCAGCAGCGTGGCCCACACGATCTGCATGTACGTGAACGGCGTGAGCCCCGAAGCGGGCGCATGCCGGAACGCGAGGATGAACAGGAAATGGCCGGCGGTGCCGAGCATCCCCATGATCCCGACCAGCACGACATGCGTCCACGGCATGTCCACCTCGCGATCGACAAACGGCAGCAGCAGCGTCATCAGCACCGTGCCGCAGAGCGCCGAATAGAACAGTGTGACGCGCGGGTCCTCGGCTGCGAGCTTGCGCGTCATGATCTGGAACGTCGCGTAAAAGCCCGCGCCGACGAGCGCAAGCAGCGCCGCGCCGTGCAGGATCGCGGCGCCCGGCCGCACGATGAGCAACATGCCGGCCATCCCGGCGACGACGAACGCCCAGCGCGGCACCGTCATCCGCTCCTTCAGCACGACGACCGACAGCAGGATCACGAGAGTGGGCGTCGTGTAGTTGATCGCGGTCGCCTCCGCCAGCGGCAGGAACTTGAGCGCATTGAAAAAGCAAAGCGACGAGAGCAGCACGATCGTGCCGCGGGCGACCTGCAGCCTCGGTTGGCGTGTGTCCAGGAGACGCGAGCGCATCGACGGTCCGAGCCACAGCACAATGGCGAGCGCCTGCACCGCGTAGCGCGCCCAGACGAGCAACGGCACGGGGTAGCGCATGGCCATGAACTTCACGATCGAGTCGAGCACGGCGAAGCACAAGACCGCGCCGACGATCAGCAGGATCGCCGACACGGGCACGTGGCCCGGGTGCCGGGAAAGGCTCACGTCAATCGAGTCTGCATGACGCACGATTCTACCAGCGTCGAGGCATGCGTTCCGCGCCCACGTAGAATCCCGCCATGGCCGAAAACAGGAAATGGATGATCTACGGCGCGACCGGCTATACCGGCCGCCTCGTCGCGCATGAGGCGAAGCGGCAGGGACTCTCGCCGATCCTCGCCGGGCGCGGCGAAACGGTGGCGGCACTCGCGGCGGAACTCGGATTGCCGTCCCTCGTGTTTTCCTTGTCCGATGTCGCGGCGACGCGCCGCGCGCTGGACGGCGTGTCGGTGGTCGCGCATTGCGCAGGGCCGTTCGCGGCCACAAGTGCGCCGATGATCGATGCGTGCGTCCTCGCGCGCGCCCATTACGTCGATATCACCGGTGAAATCGACGTGTTCGTCGCGGCCCAGCACCGGCACAACGAAGCGCAGGCCGCCGGCATCGTCGTGTGTCCGGGCGTGGGCTTTGACGTCATCCCTACCGACTGCGTGGCCGCGTGCCTCATCGAAGCGCTGCCCGACGCGACGCGCCTCGCGCTCGGCTTCAAGGCCGGTGGCGCGCGCAGCCCCGGAACGGCGCGAACCGCGATCGAGGGCATGCCTCAGGGCGCGCGCGTGCGCAAGCACGGCGCCATCGTCGCGGAGCCGCTCGGGCAGCGGACGCGCACGATCGACTTCGGGACGGGCCCGAGGCTGGCGGTGGCGATTCCGTGGGGCGACGTCGCGACCGCCTATTTCACGACCGGCATCGCGAACATCGAAGTCTTCGTGCCGGCGTCGGCCCGATCGGTGGCGCGCCTGCGCCGGCTCGACCGCATTCGCCCGTTGCTGGGGTTAGCGCCCGTGCGGGCGCTGCTGAGCCGCCTGGCCGCGAGCCGCAATCCCGGCCCGTCGCAAAAGCAGCGCGAATCCGGGAAGACGTGGGTCTGGGGCGAAGCGCGAAGCGACAACGGGGACGTTCGCATCGCGCGGCTTTCGACCAGCAACGGCTATCGCCTCACGGCCGATGGCGTCCTGATGGCGGTCCGCGCGCTCCTCGTGCGCGCGCCCGGCGGCGGCTACTTCACGCCGTCGCAGCTTCTCGGCGCGCGTTGCGTCGAGCGGTTGCCGGGGTGCAGCGCGATTGCGATTGAATAGCGGCGCGAGCGGCGAGCCGGGGGAACGCGCGAGTGGCGGAGAGGGGCCCCAAGCGCGGAACGCGCAGGGGATCGGAGCAAGCACGAGCGCGATCGGAGGCCGACCCCTCGGCACATCGATTCACCCTGGCGGATCGGAGGCCGAACCGGCCGAAGGCATGGGGGAGCGAGCAATCGCGAGTCGCCGCATGAGGCCGACCCAAGCTGCATGACGAATTGCTTTGGCATTGCGGAGGCCGAGGGCCGTCAAGTCTTCCGGCAATCCTGCGGCAGATATTGCGCGGGCACGTCGACCGCGATGCATTGCCAATGGATGCGTTGCTGCGCGTCGACGGACGGGGCAAGCAGCAGGGTCTTGCCCGCGACTGCTCCTGCCGCCACCGCAAGGCCGATGCGCACGCGGCCGTTGGTCGGGCTCAGATGGATGCTGTCGAGGAACATGGCTCCAGGCTGCGCGTCCACCGCCGCGTAATCCGGTCGCCGCGGAATCGACCCCGTGAGTTCCCAGCGCGCCTCGACCTGCCGCTGCAGCGGCGCGACGGCGGCGATTCCCGCGGCCACGTTCGCGCGCACGACATGTTGTTCGTGAAGCACGGAAAGCTTCGGCACCGTGAACGCGACCAGCAGCGCGAGCATGCCGCTCCCGAGCGCGAACGCCGCTGCCGGCGCCGTGTGGCGGCGTCCCCGCAGCAGCGCCGCGACCACGTCGCTCCTTTCGCTCACGGATTCCGCTTCCCGGACTTCGAGCTTCACGCGCCGGTACAGCAGCGAGTCGGCGGCCAGCGCCGCCGCCGTGCCCGGCAATCCCCACACCACGATCACGGCGCAAACGAGCCACGCGACGGGTGAATCGCCCAGCGCGGGATCGATCCACCCATAAAGCGCCGCGAAGCCGAACGGCAGCCCGGCCATGATCGCGCCCGTCACCCAGAGCCTGCGGTAGAACGCCCACACCGCGGGAAACAGAAACGCCGGCCAGTGCCAGCGGATCGCCGCGCGGCCGTCGCGCTCGTAACGCAGGAATCGCGGCACCCACGCGCCGGCCATCGCGCCGAGCGCGAGCCGATAGAGAATTCCCAGCACGGGCCGGACGACGATGTCCTCGGTCCCCAGCGGTGTCCACGGCATGCGGACGGTGTCGTCGATGGAACTGAGCGTCGTCACGGAATCCGGTTCAGGAAGAAGATGGAGCGGGTGAAGGGAATCGAACCCTCGTCGTAAGCTTGGGAAGCTTCTGCT
>JBDTLY010000343.1:0-4086 GCA_039934535.1 Casimicrobiaceae bacterium
GCTCGATTGCGCGAGGCGGCCGATGGCGCGAAAAACCTCCTGCATCGCGGGCGCCTGCCCCAGCATTTCCGGCGACTCGCCGGCGAGGGGCTCGGGGACGGCGCCGGCAGGCGCCTCGGTCGTCGCCCGGCGGATCAGCGTCAGCGCGTGGTCGACGTCGAAGGGCTTCGGCAGATATTCATACGCGCCGCCCTGGAACGCGGCAACAGCGCTCTCGAGATCCGAATACGCCGTCATGATGATGACCGGCAATTGCGGATAGCGCTCCTTCACCTTGTTCAGCAGCAAGAGCCCCGACTCGCCGGGCATCCGGATGTCGGAGACGAGCACCTGCGGCTGGCTCGACGCGAGCGCCTGCAGCACCTCGTACGCCGACGAGAACGACTGGTACGCGATGCCTTCGCGCGCCAGCGCCTTCTCGAGGACCCAGCGGATTGAGCGGTCGTCGTCGACGATCCAGACGGGCTTTATCGTCGCGCGGATGGGGACTTCCTGGTCGTAGGCGTTCATCGGGGTTCCGTCAGGTCTCTCGTCGGAATTCGAGCGGCAGCAGGATCGAGAACACCGTGCGTCCGGGTCGCGATTCGCATTCGACGGTCCCGCCATGCTGGGCGATGAACGTCTGCGCGAGCGTGAGTCCGAGCCCGGTGCCGCCCTCGCGCCCGGACACGAGCGGATAGAAGATGCGGTCGCGGATCGATTCCGGGATGCCGGGGCCGTTGTCCTCGATGGACAGCGCCAGCGCGAGGCGGTGCCGCCGCCGCGCGAGCGTCACGTAGCGCGCGACGCGCGTCACCAGCCGGACCTTCGGATCGGCCGTCGTCCCCGTGAGCGCCTGCGCCGCGTTGCGGACGATGTTGAGCACCGCCTGCTGCAGCTGCTCGGGGTCGGCGTCGAATTCGGGGAGGCTCGCATCGAAGTCGAGGTGGAACGCGACGTGCATGAACTCGGCCTGCACGACGCCTTTCACGCGCACCAGGATTTCATGGATGTTGCTGCGGCGGTACGTGGGCAGGCGGTGCGGCGTCAGCAGCCGGTTGACGAGCGACTGCAGCCGGTCGGCCTCGCCGATGATCACCTGCGTGTATTCGATCAGCGGCGGGCGGTCGAGCTCGCGCTCGAGCAACTGCGCCGCGCCGCGGATCCCGCCCAGCGGGTTCTTGATCTCGTGCGCGAGATTCCTGATCAGCTCGCGGTTGGCCTGCTGCTGCTCCTGCAGGCGCTCCTCGCGCGCGATCTTCAGCTGCTGGTCGATATGGCGGAACTCGAGGAGCAGCGTCGCGGCGTTCTCGTCGATCGGCGACACCGTGCACGTGAGGTGGAGGCGCGGCTTGCCGATGACGCCGAGCTCGAGCTCCTGCTCCGTGTACGCGGCGGCGCCCGCGACCGCCTTGTCGATGGCGCCGTCGAGCCCCGACGCATCCGCGAAGACTTGCGAGGGCGTGTGGCCGACGAGGTGCCGGGAGGAGAGCTCGAACAGGTTCTCGGCGGCGGGATTCGCGTAGACGATACCCCGCCTGCGGTCGAGCAGAAGCACCGCCGTCGCGAGTATCTCGAGTCCGTGGTGCGCGAACGGAGGTGCGCCGCCGGCGGACATGCGTTCGGGTTTCACCGTTGGAAACGTCTGTGGCTGCAGGATCGCGCGGCGTGAACCGCCGTCGTCAACCTTAGCAATATCCGCGCCCGCACCCACCACCGATACCGCGCGCGGAAAGCTGCCGCTACTTGCCGGAGGCGAGTTCCTTCTTCAGCGCCTCGACGTTCTTCTCGTGCACGCTGACCGACTGCCGCAGCTTGCCGATGCGCTCGCGGTACTTCTCGACGTTCGCCTTCTCCTCCGGCAGCGCCGTGGGCGCGCCGTCCGCATAGGCCGCGCGCGCATCCGCGAGCAGCTTCTCCTCCGTCGCGAGCTCGTCGCCCAGCACCTTGCGGCGGACGTCGTCGCGGCCTTTTTGCGTTGCCGAATCGACCTTCGGGAATCCGGGGGGCGTCGGGACCGCGACGCTCTTGCGTGCACCGTTGTCGGGCGGATCCGCAATCGCCGCACCGGGAACGTTGAAATAGGAATACGCGCCGGATTCCGTGAGGCAGCGGTACATCGTTCCGCTGATCACGACCGGCTTGTTGACGCAGCCCGATTCCCTCGCCTTCTCCGACACCGTCGCGCCGATCGCGGCGGGCGAGCACGCCAGCGCGCACGCCATCGTGGTGCGCGCGCACCAACGGGCGGCACGGCGCAGCCGGAGCGGTCCGAAACGAAGCATCATGCCGCGAGTGTATTGAATTCATCGCTCACAAGCAAAAAGGGCGCGCCCGCGGGCTCGCCCTCATGCTGCGCGACCGCGTGGGTTGTCGATCAGAGGCTGTAATACATGTCGTACTCGACCGGATGGGTCGTCATCCGGAAACGCGTGACCTCCTCCATCTTGAGCGCGATGTAGGCGTCGATCATGTCGTCGGTGAACACACCGCCCTTCGTGAGGAACGTGCGGTCCTTGTCGAGATGGTCGAGCGCCTCGTCGAGCGACGCGCACGGGTGCGGCACCTTGGCGGCTTCTTCCGGCTCGAGGTCGTAGAGGTTCTTGTCCATCGGGTCGCCTGGATGGATCTTGTTCTGCACGCCATCGAGGCCCGCCATCAGCATCGCCGAGAACGCGAGGTAGGGATTCGCGGTCGGATCGGGGAAGCGCACCTCGATGCGCCGCCCCTTCGGATTCGACACATAGGGAATGCGAATCGCCGCGGAGCGGTTGCGCGCCGAATACGCGAGGTTGATCGGCGCCTCGAATCCGGGCACCAGACGCTTGTAGGAATTGGTGCCGGGATTGGTGATCGCGTTCAGCGCCTTCGCATGCTTGATCACGCCGCCGATGTAATAGATCGCGAGTTCCGAGAGGCCGGCGTAGCCGTCGCCGGCGAACTCGTTCTTGCCGCCCTTCCAGATCGATTGATGGACGTGCATGCCCGAGCCGTTGTCGCCGACGATCGGCTTCGGCATGAACGTCGCGGTCTTGCCGTAGGCGTACGCGGTGTTGTGCACGCAGTACTTCAGGATCTGCAGCCAATCCGCGCGCTTCACCAGCGTTTCGAACTTGGTGCCGATTTCGCACTGGCCGGCGTTGGCGACCTCATGGTGATGCACTTCGACTTCGACGCCCATCTGTTCCATCGCGAGGCACATCGCCGACCGGATGTCCTGCAGCGAATCGACCGGGGGCACCGGAAAGTAGCCGCCCTTGACCGGCGGACGGTGGCCCATGTTGCCGCCCTCGAATTTCTCGGCCGACGACCACGCGGCTTCGGACGAGAAGATCTTGCAGTAGCTGCCCGACATGTCGACCGACCACTCGACGGCGTCGAAGATGAAGAATTCGGGTTCCGGACCAAAGTACGCGGTGTCCCCCAGTCCCGTGGACTTCAGGTAGGCCTCGGCGCGCTTGGCGAGCGAACGCGGGTCGCGCTCGTAGCCCTTGCCGTCGGACGGCTCGATCACGTCGCAGGTGATGAGCAGCGTCGTCTCGTCCATGAACGGATCGATGTTGGCGGTGCCCGGATCGGGCATCAGCAGCATGTCGGATGCCTGGATGCCCTTCCACCCGGCGATCGAGGATCCGTCGAAGGCATGCCCGGACTCGAACTTGTCGTTGGTGAACTGCTTGGCCGGCACCGTCACGTGCTGCTCCTTGCCACGGGTATCGGTGAAGCGAAGGTCGACGAACTTGACCTCCTTGTCCTTGATCATCTTGAGCACGTCGGCGGGGGTGGTCATGCGATTCTCCTGAACGAAGCGAACGAAGGCGTACGGTGCGTTGCAATAAATGACGGAAAACCCTTAGCGATAACTATGCCATAACGGAAGTTGCCGGAACTGCCTGTTTGATGGGGTTTGGGGGCCCGAATGGGCCAATTTGGCCCCCAGATTGTTCCATGCCGGTGCAGACGGAATTGGGGTCGCACCGCGGCTGTGCATCTCTGGCCCAGGACGGCTCGGGGCCCTGATGCATCGCATCAATCCCCGCGATCGGACCGTCAGATCACATTGCCGGCATCGGACAGTCTAGACTAATCCATTGTTTTTAATCAATA
>JBDTLY010000344.1:0-4086 GCA_039934535.1 Casimicrobiaceae bacterium
GTTATCCCGTGCTTCGCGAACTGTTCCATCGCAAGCAGTCGAGTCCCGGACCCGGGTTCGCGCATCAGAAAGGACTCCTGGGCGATGCGCTCGAAACTGATCTGCAACGCGGCCGCGAGCGGATGATCGTCGCGCGCGAAAACCACCAATGGATTGGGAAGCAGTGCCTGGCTCACGACGTCTTCCCGGTCGAGCGGCGAGGCGAAGACGTAGAGGTCGTCGACGTTGTTCGCGAGCCGTTCGATCAGCGTCCTGCGGTTGTGAATCTCCAGCGACGCTTCCACGCCCGGGTACCGCTGGATGAAGGCGCCGAGGATCCGCGGGGCGAAGTGCTTTCCGGCCGAGCAGACGGCCAACCGCAGATGACCGGCTTCCGCGGTCCGCAGGCCGGTCAGCGTTTCCTCGATCGCCGCCAGCGCGCGAAAGACGTCGCGACAGCCCGCGTAGACGTGCTGCCCCGCATCGGTCAGGTAGACGCGCCTGCCGACGTGCTCGAACAGCGGCAGCCCGACGGTCTCGCTCAGCTTCTTGATCTGCACCGAGGCCGTGGGCTGGGCGATGTGAAGCTCTTCGGCGGCGCGGGTGAGACTCCCCAGCCGCGCGCTTGCCTCGAATACGCGAAGCTGGGGTAGGGTCCCGTGTTTGAGGTAGCGTCGGATTCCTGATTGCTGCATGGCGATTCCTCCACGGATCGATTGCCATGCCGCCGTGCGGCTGATGCACAGCGGCCTTCACCTCGAAGTGAAGGCCGCTCTTGGGAGCAGACCTTCGCTCGTTGGCAAAGGTCTCGCTCGCATCGTCTTCCGCGATGCCGGCGCGACCGGGGCAAAAGCCCGTCTTGACGATCGCGACGTAGCAGCCAATACGGCCGCCGAAGCTACTCCCCTTTGGAGGGGCGCCCGGGTCTCGCCGGGTCGCAGGGAACCTATAGCACATCGATCCCCAGCCTGCAAACAGGCCGGTGGATCATTACGAATCGTAATGCCTATGCCCGATCCTCGGTCCGGGCTTCCTCTTTCGTAATGTCAGCTATCCGAAAGCTCAAATTTTTTTCCTCGCCGTATCGCCGCATACTGGGTCGCAACGAAATGACCGTCGCGGCCGTCTCGGGACGTGGATACTGAATGCGGTCTAACGCAGTGGATTCAGCGGGTACGCGATCAGCGCGTTCGCGCCAGGAGGAAATCATGCTTTGGCACTCGACCGACATCGACGCGGTACTGCAACACCTCGAAGCGGATCCGGCGCGGGGCCTCACGCAGGCCTGCGCCGAGCGGCGGCTCGCGCAGCACGGCGCGAACGAACTGGCGCGCGAAGAGCGGGCGTCTCCGCTCGCGCAGTTTTTCGCGCAGTTCAAGAACACGCTGATCATCATTCTCATCATTGCGACGATCCTCTCCGCGTCCCTGGGGGAGATCGTCGACGCGGCCATCATCGCCGTCATCATAATGTTCTGTGCGGTGCTCGGCTTCGTCCAGGAGTACCGCGCCGGGCGTGCCCTCGATGCGCTGAAGCGCATGCTGGCCCCCACGGTCAGGGTGCTCCGAGACGGCGCCGAGGCACGCATTCCGTCGCGCGAACTCGTCCCCGGCGACATCATGCTGCTGGAGGCCGGCGACCGGATATCGGCCGACGCGCGCCTCATCGAGCTTCATTCGCTCACCTGCGACGAGGCACCGCTCACGGGCGAGTCGTTTCCCGTCGAGAAATCCCTGAAGCCGTTGCCGGCCGATGCGGCGGTCGGCGACCGGCGCAACGTTGTCTTCACCGGGACCACGGTGACGTACGGCAGGGGCAAGGCGGCGGTGACGGGCACCGGCATGAACACGGAGTTCGGCAAGATTGCCGAGCAGGTATCCACCGTGAGACAGGAAGCTTCTCCGCTCGAAAAGCGGACCGCGGAAGTCGGACGCTGGCTTGGTTTGATCGCGCTTGGCGTGTGCGGCGTCGCGATCGTGGTCAGCATCGTCAGGGCGTGGATGGGAGGTCAGCTGAACGTTGAGCTGGTCCTGACCATGAGCATGTTCGCGATCGCGCTCGCCGTGGCGGCGGTTCCCGAGGCGCTGGCGGCGATCGTAACCGGTACGCTCGCAGTCGGCATGCACGAGATGGCGAAGCGCAACGCGCTCGTGCGGCGCATGCCCGCGGTGGAAACGCTGGGCTGCACGACGGTGATCTGCTCCGACAAGACCGGCACACTGACCAAGGGCGAGATGACGGCGCGCCGCGTGTTCGTCGGCGGCCGCACGAGCGAGGTCGGCGGGGCCGGATACGCTCCCGCGGGCAGCTTCGATCCGCCGCTATCGCTGGACGACGACGCGGTGCGGCTCATGCTCACGGGAGGGCTGCTGTGCAGCGATGCCGTCCTGAGCGACGATGCCGGCCGCTGGTTCGTCAAGGGCGACCCCACAGAAGGGGCGCTGGTTGTGCTGGCCGCCAAGGCCGGCCTGCCTCAGCATGAGACGCGGCAGGACGCGCCGCGGGTCGAGGAGTTGCCGTTCAGCTCGGAACGCAAGCGGATGACCACGGTTCACCGCACGCCCGACGGCCGCCATCTCGCTTTCGTGAAAGGCGCCCCTGAGGTCGTGCTGGAACGATGCGCTTCGGCGCAACGCCGCGACGAGCGGCAGCCGCTTGCCGACGCGACCCGGGCGCAGATCCTCGCGGCGAGCGAGAAGATGGCGAACGACGCGTTGCGTGTCCTCGCGATTGCGTACAAGGAAGTCCCGGCGGACGAACCTTGCGACGAGGACGCGATCGAGCGCGAACTCACCTTCCTCGGGTTGATAGGCATGATGGATCCGCCTCGCGACGAAGCCAGGGATGCCGTCCGGGTATGCCGTCAGGTGCACATACGCCCGATCATGATCACCGGGGACCACAAGCTCACCGCCGTGGCCGTCGCTGCCGAACTCGACATCTACCGCACGGGCGACATGGTGCTCACCGGCGACGAGCTCGGCCGCATGAGCGACGATGAATTCGCGAAGATCGTCGACCGGGTGAGCGTGTATGCGCGCGTGTCGCCGATGGACAAGCTCAAGATCGTGCGGGCGTGGAAGGACCGCGGCGAAATCGTCGCGATGACCGGGGACGGCGTCAATGACGCGCCGGCGCTGAAACATGCCGACATCGGCATCGCCATGGGGATCACCGGAACCGACGTGGCGAAGGAGGCCGCGGACATGGTGCTGGCGGACGACAACTTCGCGACCATCGTCAGCGCGATCGAGCGCGGGCGCTGGATCTACGACAACATCAAGAAGTATCTGACCTATCTGCTGCGCGCCAACATCACTGAAGTCGTCGTGCTGGGCGGCGTCGTCATCGTCATGGGACCCGAGCTGCTGCCGCTGGTGCAAGCCGCGATCCTGTACATCAACCTGGCGACCGATGGCCTGCCGGCACTGGCGCTCGGACTCTCGCCGCCCGACCGCGACATCATGCGGCGGCCCCCACGCAACCCGACCGAGAGCGTTTTCTCCAAGGACGTGCGGCTTCTGGTGCTGCTCGGCATTGTGGTCGAGTGCCCGATCTTCCTGTGGATCTATTTCGACAATTATGCCGACATGGAGTCCGCAAGGACAAAGATCTTCCTGCTTTTCGTCTTCGTCGAGCTTATCATTGCCATGAGCTTCCGGTCACTGCGCTACAGCCTGTTCGAGGCGCCGCCCCACAAGTGGCTCCTGCTCGCCATAGGGTGGGAGTTCGCACTGCTGGGCGTGCTGATCCAGTTCCCGGTCGTGCGCGAGACGTTCGGAATCAGGATGCCCACCTGGCCGGACCTGGCGATGGTGCTGGGGATCAGCGCGCTGGTGCTGGGCGCGATCGAAATCGCGAAGGCATTCCTTAGAGCGACCGCCGAAGGCGAGGCCGGCGTTGCGCCGAGGAGCGCGGGTCCCGCGTTGGTCTCGCACGACGTTACAGGAGGGAATGCCATGCAGAGGATACTCATTCCGTTGGACGGCTCCCGCAATTGCGCGATGGCGGTGCGGCACGTCATCAACGAGTTCATGAACAACACGGCGATGGAGATCCACCTGTTGAACGTTCAGCCGCCGTTCAACCGGCACATCACGCAGTTCG
>JBDTLY010000345.1:0-4080 GCA_039934535.1 Casimicrobiaceae bacterium
TGGGCATCTTGTCGACAAAGACCTTGTCGTTGGGATCGACGCCGAAATCTCGAACGCGATGCCAGTAGACATCCCGTTGCGCCGTGGCCAGCTCTGGAGTCAGCGCGGCGAGGCGGTTCAGCCCCGCATCGTCGGCCAGGAATTCCGCCATTGCCGAACGCAGGGTGTCGCGTTCGTCGAGCGCCGCGACGTCCGGATGGCCGGCCAGAACATTTTCGAGCAGCGTCGTCCCCGACCGGAAAAAGCCGAGCAGGAACACATGCGTGCGCGCCGGGCCGTCGCCGCTTCCCTGCGGGTGCCAGTCGCATTCGGGAAGTTTTTCGAACCCATCGCCGACTCTTCGCGCGAAGTCGGTATAGCTCTCCACGCCGGGACCTTCGTACTGGCGCGCGTGGACGCGACGGAAGTCCGCCTTGCCGGCGACATAGTCCGCGTACGCTTCGTCCACGCGACCCTGGCCGTCGAGGGCATCGCCGAGCATGATCTCGCACAGCGCCCGATCGAGCGGGTCGATCGAAGGATCGGCGATCAGCGCACGCGACGCGGCCTCCGCGCCCGCATGATCCCGCTCCCCCAACGTGATGCCGGCCATGACCACACGTGCGTTGACCTGGTTGGGGTCGATCGCGAGCGCCCTCATGGCCAGTGCGCGCGCGTTTTCGGTGTCGCTGGCGCGGGCGGCCAGGCTGGCAAGCGAACCGATCGGGTCTGCATAGCCGGGCATCAGATGCATGGCGGTCGCGTGATGACGGCGGGCGCCGTCGAGGTCACCCAGGCGCTCGAGCGCCGTGCCCTTGCCGTGGTGCGCCGGCGCGAAGTCCGGGCGGGCGGACAGCACGGCGTCGAACGCCGCCTGCGCCTGCGGCGCGCGTCCGAGCTTGTTCTGGCACAGGCCGAGCGCGGTGAGCATGTCGACGTCGTCCGGCGCCAGCGTCAGCCCTTGTTCGAGAAGTGCAATCGCGCCGTCGTAGTCGTGGCGGAGCTCGAGGCCGTGGGCGGCGAGGTTGAACAGCAACGGGTGGCGAGTGCCGTCGGCCACGGCGCGTTGCGCCATGTCGATCGCGCGCGGCAGCTCGTCGGCCTGCAGCGCGCGGTTGACGTCTTCGACAACGATTTGAGGATCCATTTGCGTATTTTACCGGTACCACGCAGTTCGGTCCGGATTCACCCGATGCGCGCGCAGTAACCGCTGACCTCTTCGCGGTCGTGATAGAGCTGCCGCAATTCCAGCGTGTGCTTGATGTGCGCGCGATTCAACGCGTCGTGGATGATCGCTTCGCAGCGGCGCACTTCGTCGTAGCGCCTTTTCATCGGCAGCTTGAGATTGAAAATGGCGCGCCGCGCGTGGCCTTCGCCGATCCAGCGCGCGACCAGCTCGGCGATGCGCGCCGGCTGCTCGACGATGTCGCAGACCATCCAGTCGACGGGCTTGCGCGGCAGGTAGGTCAGGCCGTCGACGCGCAGGTGGGTGACGAGCGGGTCTTCGGCGATCTCGCGTTTCAGCGCGCCGTTGTCGACCGCAGTGACCTTCAACCCGCGGTGCGAAAGCTGCCAGGTCCAGCCGCCCGGCGCGGCGCCAAGGTCGACGGCGCGCATGCCGGCGTGCAGAAGATCGAGCTCCTTGTCGCCGAGAAACGTATGCAGCGCGTCCACGAGTTTCAGCGTCGAGCGTGAGGGCGCCCCGGCGGGCATCCGCAGGCGTGGAATCCCCATCGTCCACGGGCTGCCCCACGGCGCGAGGCTTGCGCCGACGAAGACATTTGCACCATCGACGAAGAGAACGTGCAGCGCCGGCATGCCAGGTACGTCGTTGGTGACGAACGCGCCGCTGTCGCGCAATTCCTCCGTCAGCGGCTTCGCGATGGCCTTGCATACGCCCGACAGCTCCTTGCCGTCGTTCGTATCGGGCGTTTCGAGATGCAGCTTTCCGAAGGCCACCTGACCGCGCGACGCGCGTGCCGCGCCCGGCAGCGGAAAATCCACGCGGAAGGAATCGACCAACGCGGCGAGCGGCGCGACGCGATCAGGGCGCCCCTTCTTGCGCGAGGAATCGAACAACGCATGCGGACCGGTCCCGAAGAACAGCGAGCGGACGAAGACCGGCGGCGATTCCTGGAGCGCGCGCGGCCAGCGCTGCGAATCGAACGTGCGCGGCGTGGCGACGACGAAGCCGCGCCCCGTCGGTGCGTCGACCTCGATGTCGGTATCGGCGCCTGCCGCGACGCGTCGCAGGTCCGCGGCGACCTCCGGCTCGAAGCCGGCGCGGCAGTAGGCGACGATGCGAGGAACGCTCGCCTCGCTCATCGTCTATCGATCTTCGGGTCGAGCGCGTCGCGCAGGCCGTCGCCCAGCAGGTTGAACGCGAGCACGGTGACGAAGATCGCGATCGCCGGGAAGAGCGCCACATGCGGCGCCAGCATCATGTCCGAGCGCGCGGCATCGAGCATCGCGCCCCATTCGGGCGTCGGCGGCTGCGCGCCCATGCCGAGGAACGACAGGCTCGCGGCGGTGATGATCGACGTGCCGATCCGCAGCGAGAAGTAGACGACGACCGCCGAGATCGTCCCGGGAAATATGTGGCGGCCGATGATGGTCCGGTCGGACGCGCCGATGCTGCGCGCCGCCTCGATGTACGTCAGGTGCTTGAGGGCGAGCGTGTTGCCGCGCACGAGCCGCGCGAAGGTCGGAATGCTGAAGATCGCCACGGCGATGATGACGTTGGCCATCCCGCCGCCCAGGATCGCGACGATGCCGATGGCGAGCAGGATGCCGGGGAACGCGAACAGCACGTCGCACAGGCGCATGATCGCGCGGTCGGCCCATCCTTCGTAATAGCCGGCGGCGAGCCCCAGCAGCGTGCCGATGACGGCGCCGATCGCGACCGAGATGAAGCCCGCCGCGAGCGAGATCCGCGCGCCCATGAGGATGCGGCTGAAGATGTCGCGCCCGAGCGAATCCACGCCGAAGAAGTGCTGCCACGACGGCGGCGCGTTCAGCTTGTCGTAGTCGAAATAGATCTCCGCGTCGTAGGGGACGATCCACGGCGCCAGTATCGCGACGACGACGAGCGCGATCACGAAGCCGCCGGCAATGAGCGCGGCCGGCTGTTTCCTGAACTTGCGCCAGAACTCCGACCACGGCGTGCGGACGGTGTCCGACGTTGCGGCGGTGGGCGCGTCGACGATGGTCGCGGCGTCGCTCATCAGCGGTACCGGATCGTGGGATTGATCAATCCGTACAGCACGTCGACGATCAGGTTGATCAGGATGAATTCGAGCGAGAACAGCAGCACCAGCGCCTGGATCACCGGGTAGTCGCGCATGTCGACGGCGTCGATCAGCAGGCGGCCGAGGCCGGGCCAGTTGAAGACTTTCTCGACGACGATCGAGCCGCCCAGCAGGAAGCCGAACTGCAGGCCCATCATCGTGACGACCGGGATCAGCGCGTTGCGCATGCCGTGCTTGATCACGACCGGACCTTCGCCGAGGCCCTTGGCGCGCGCCGTGCGTATGTAGTCTTCGCCCAGGATGTCGACGAACGACGAGCGGGTGAAGCGCGCCATGATCGCCGCGACCGCGGCGCCGAGCGTGATCGACGGCAGGAGGTAGTGCCGCCACGTGTCGTCGCCCACGGTCGGCAGCCAGCCGAGCTGCACCGAGAACACCTGCATCAGCACCATCCCCAGCGCGAACGCCGGAAACGAAATGCCGGAGACCGCGAGCGTCATGCCGAGCCGGTCGGGCCAGCGATTGCGCCAGACCGCCGACAGGATGCCGATGGTCATGCCGAAGAGCACCGACCAGCCCATGCTCCAAAAGGTGAGCCAGAACGTCGGCATGAAGCGGTCGGCGATTTCGGTGCGCACCGAGCGCTTGGTGCGCAGCGACTTGCCGAAATCCCAGTGCAGGACGCCGTTGACGAAGCGCACGAACTGCTGCGGCAGCGGACGGTCGAGGCCCAGGTCCTGACGCACGAGCTCGACGGTCTCGGGATTCGCGTCCGGGCCGGCGGCGAGGCGCGCCGGATCGCCCGGCAGAAGCTGGACGAACAGGAAGACGAGCGCGCCGACGATGACGAGCG
>JBDTLY010000346.1:0-4069 GCA_039934535.1 Casimicrobiaceae bacterium
GTTTTGCACGTTGAAGTAAGCGAAGCGAACATCGCGCGTCAACTCCGACCAGTCGATCGGCATCGCTACCGGCGCATCGGCGCGCGCCCGCACCGAATACGGCGCAACGGCGGTCGCACCGATTGCGTTGCGCAGGTAATCGATGAAGATCTTTCCCTTGCGCCTGTCCTTGGCGAGCGCGGCCGTGAAGCGGTCGGGAAACGTGCGGACGAGAAAGTCCGCGACCCCCTTGGCAAATCCCTTGGCGTCATCCCATGTCAGCGTCGGCCGGATCGGCACGACGACGTGCAGTCCCTTGCCGCCGGTGGTCTTGAGAAAACCGGTCAGCCGCATTTCGTCGAGCAGCGTGCGCAGGAGGCCGACCGCGGTCACGAGCTCCTTCCATGCGAGCTTCTCGTCGGGGTCGAAGTCGAAGATCAGGCGGTCGGGACGATCGAGGCGCGGCGCACGCGCACCCCACGGGTGCAGCTCGATGACCCCCCATTGGACGAGCCCGGCCAGTGCCGCGGCGCAGGTCGCGCCAAAGTAGGTCGCGGTGCCGTCGCCATCGGGTACCTTCACCCTCGCCACCGCCTTGTGAACGCTGGCGTCGGCGTGTTTCTGGTAGAAGCATTGCCCCTTCCATCCGTCGGGGCAGCGCACAAGACTGAGCGGCCGGCCGCGAAGGTGCGGCAGCAATTTCGGCGCGACGCTCGCGTAGTACTGCGCGAGATCCTGTTTCGTGATCCCGGCCTCAGGGAAGTAGGGCTTGTCGGGATGCGACAGCACGATGCCTGCCACGGCATCCGCTTTTGCCTTGGCACCGGCGACCGTTTTTTTCGCTTTGGGCATTTCGCGCACGACCTCCTTCGCTTTCTTGTCGGGCCGTAATCCCTGGAATGACGGGTGCCGCAACGCACCGTCGTCGCTCCATTCGGTGAACGCCACCTCGGCCACCAGGTCCGGTCGGATCCAGTGCGCGCCTTTGGCCTCGAATCCCCGCGGTGGATTGGCAAACGGCGGCGTCGCCCGCTTGCGCTTGGCAAGCTGCGGCGCCAGCAAGCGCAGCAACCTATCGTCGAAGCCGGTGCCGACTTTTCCCGCATAGCGCAACGCACCATCGTCGTAATAACCGAGCAGGAGCGCGCCGAATCCCGTGCGCGCCCCCTGCGGATCCGTGTAGCCGCCGATCACCATCTCCTGCCGCTGCACGCATTTCACCTTGACCCACTCGCGCGACCGCGTGCCGCCGGCGTAGAGCGAATCCGCCTTCTTGCAGACCGCGCCCTCGAGACGGAGCTTGCACGCCTGGCGGAAAAAATCGCCACTGCCGCCGCGCACTTCCGGGCCCAGACGAACGGTACCGGCACGAGGCCCGACGATCGCGTGCAGGTGCCGCTTGCGTTCGTCGAGGGTGGCCCTGCGCAGGTCGAAGCCGTCGCGGTACATGATATCGAACGCGAAAAACGCTAATCCTTTCGCGTCCGCGGACGTCAACGCATTCTGCAGGGCCTGGAAATCGGTCCTGCCCTGCGCGTCGAGGACCACGACTTCACCGTCGATCCAGGCCTGTTTCACAGGCAGTGCCGCGAGATCATTCGCCACGCCAGGAAACGCCCGGGTCCAGTCTTTGCCGTTGCGGGAATAAAGCCGCGCACGGCCGCGCTCGATCCGGCAGACCATTCGATAGCCGTCGTACTTGATCTCGTTGATCCAGTCATCGCCTTCCGGCGCCCGTTCGACCAGCGTGGCGAGGACAGGCGCAACCGTTGCCGGCATCCGCGCCTTTTTAGCGCCCGGCACGGACGCCGCACTCGTCGACGTGGCTCGCTTGCGTTGCGCCGGGGAGTCGATCGCGCCGGCGCGCACATTGGCCCTGGCCGAGAGTTTCGAGTGCCAGACGTGCTTGCGCGCCTGCGCAATCTCGTCCATGCCGCGGCCCGTCGCCACGCTGTCGGGGGCCGTATCGACTATCGCGCCATTGCCGGGCCGCGCGTAGCGATCCTTTTCCTTGATCAGGAGCCACGCCTGATCGCCGGCCTTGCCGCCATATTTGCTGCCGCGCGTGCGCACGAGCGCAAAGCCGCCCTTCAGCTTCGCGCCGTCGAGCGTGAACTTGAGGTTTCCCTTCGCGTATCCCTCGATCGGGTCGCTTTGCGGCGTCCATGTGCCGCGATCCCACACCATTACCGTCCCGCCGCCGTACTCGCCTTTGGGGATGACGCCCTCGAAGCCGCCGTAGTCGAGTGGATGGTCCTCGACGTGCATGGCCAGGCGCTTGTCGGCGGGATCGAGACTCGGCCCTTTCGGAATGGCCCAGCTCAGCAGGACACCGCCCTGCTCGATCCGGAAGTCGTAGTGCAGGTGACTGGCCGCATGCTTTTGCACCACGAACGAATGGCCGGTCGTGGCCCCGCGCCTTCCACGCGGCTCGGGCGTGCGGCGAAAATTCCGCTTTGCGCGGTAGGTCTCCAGCGCCATGGACGCCCTCGCCCGGGCGTTTATGCGCGCTTGCGCCGGGCGCCGGGCTTTGCGACGCGCTTCGCCGCAGGTTTGGTGCCTTCCACCACGCGCAATTCCGGCCTGCGCCGGGCGCCCGACGACGGACCAAGACTTTTCTTCAACAGGTCGGCGAGATCGATGACTTTCGCGGAGCGCGGCGCGCCGTCATTGTCCGCCGCGGGCTGCGCGATTTCCTTCGTCTGCCCCAGCTTGATCTTCTTCCGGATCCGGGCCATCAAATCGACGTGATACGTGTCCTTGAATGCGCCCGGATTCCATTTTTCCGTCATGTCGTCGACGAGGCGCTTCGCGAGCGCGATCTCCTTCGTGCCCACGCCGGTCGCCTTGAGGCCCTCTGCGGGCAGCTCGATGCCCGCCGTCGGACGCAGCTCGTCCTGGTAGCGCAGCGTAATCAGCATCAGCGCGCGACCGTGCGGCAGGACCGCCGCGAGGTGCTGCGCGGTGCGAATGACGACCTGCGCCACGGCGACGCGCCGGGTGCTCTTCAGCGTCTCCCGCAAGAGCGCGTAGACCTTCTCGCCGCGCGCAATGGGCGCGAGATAGTACGGGGATTCGAAATATTCCGCGGAGATCTCCCCGGCATCGACGAACGCGCGGATGTCGATCGTCTGCGTCGCCTTCACGTTGGCCTGGCGGAAATCCTCGTCGGACAGTACGACGTACTGGTCCTTCTCGTACTCGTAGCCCTTGACGATGTTCTCCCAGGCGACCTCCTTGCCGGAAGCCTTGCTGTAGCGCTTGTAGCCGACCGGCGTCAGGTCGCGCTTGTCGAGCATCGCGAACTTGAAGGTCTTGTGGTCTTCCGCCGGATAGAGCTCGACGGGGATGTTGACGAGGCCGAAGGTGATGGCCCCTTTCCACAATGCGCGTGCCATTTCAGGCCCCTTCGGTGACCGGCGCGGGCCGGAAGGCATGCAGGCAGACGACGCAAACCTCGGCGCCATGGGCGCGCCCCTCGACGGCGCCGCATTCCCAGCAGAGGAGAAGCGGTGACATGCCCGCCATCTCACAGGTGCCGCCACGGCAGCCCGCGCGTTCGCAGGCTTCGAGATCGACCGGGCACATCAGCATGACCACACTCCTTCGGCCCTCAGGTGCCTGCCACGCGCCGGCGAACAGCTAATGCGCACCCGCGACCTCCTTGGAGCGCGTAAAGCGCAGCACGCGGGAGACATCCGCGCAGGCCTCCTGCACCTCCGACGGGTCAGTTTTTTTCATTTCGCGGCGAACTCGCGCGAACGTCTTGCGCACGTCGGTCGACGCGCTCGGAACATACCGGAAGCTGGGATCGAGTATCGATTTCATGGCACCTCCGCCAGTGTCCGGACTATCGTCGTTCTCCCCGCGCGCGCCACCCGGACACCTTCCCATCCGCGTGTAGGACTCCGCTGGCAGGAACGCCGCTAACGCTCGACCGCCGCGGCGGCATACGTCAGGCCGCGGATCAGGTGGCGCTGCATCAGGAAGAACACGATGACGGGCGGCACGGCGGCGAGCAGCGACGCCGCGGCAACGAGGTTCCACGACGTCTGCCACATGCCGCGCAGCGACTGCAATCCGGCGGTGA
>JBDTLY010000347.1:0-4068 GCA_039934535.1 Casimicrobiaceae bacterium
CAGGTCTCGACCGTTTCAACGTGGCGATGCTCCGGCGCGGCGAGCACCTGGGCGAGGAGGAACGGCGCGGCGGCCGGGTAGCGTCGGTCGAACAGCGCGTCCCCCCAGGCGAGGCGCTCGCCACGCTCCCCCCGGTGGCGGAAGACGCTCCAGCCCACCAGAAGCCGCCGGCGGAAGATGGCCCAGAGGGCGTACTCGGTGCGGACCTCGAAGCTGCCGAAACGCGCGAGCGCCGCGTCGAGCTCGGCCCGCGCATCGGCGACGCGACCGTCGCCTGCCAGCGCGCGCGCCCGCAGCAGCGCGACCTGTTCCGGACGAAACTCCGGGCCGTCGGCGCGAATGGCGTCGAGGTGCGACAACGCCTGCGCGTAGCGCCGGCATTCCACGAAGGCGCGGGCCGCGCCGAAACGGATCAGCTGATCGGAGGCGAACGGCCCCTTGAGACACGCTTCGTAGTTCGCGGCAGCCTCCTCGGGCATGTCGGTTTCCAGCAGTGCGGCGGCAAGGCGTGATTGATTTCCGGCGGTGGGGGTGTATTCGAACGCCGATCGCGCCTCGCGCAGCTCGCGCGTGGGATCGATCGCTTTCGCGGCAGCGGCGACCATTTTCCTCGCGCCCCGTTCGATACGCGAGGCCGGCAGGAAAACGACGACAAAATACACAATGCTGCCCAGCAGGGGAAACGCGAAGAGGATGAACAGCCAGTACATGCTCTGGCCGGACCGCACCGCGTGAATGGCGAAAAACAGCGCCACCAGCACATGCAGTCCAAGGCCGAGGAAGGGCATGTTACTGCCGCCGCTCGAGTGCGAGCCGCACGCCCAGGCCAATCAGGATCGCGCCGAGACCCAGCGTCGCGAGGAACGTGTGGCCGATGAGCCCGACGCTGACGCCGGCGGCCGTGACGACACCGGCGGCCGGGCCCTGGACGATCGATCGCGACATGACCAGGATCATGTCCTGGCCCGGCGTGGCGATGAGCGCGAGGGATGCGATCACGAACAGCAGCCACGAAACGTCGATCATCACTTTCTCCAACGATGGCAATCGTTCGTGTTGCGAGAGCCCGCAACTTGAGCCCGGTGGCCAAGTTTCGGGTGGCGGCAGCCCGGCGGTCTTTCGGAGAAGCGCGTGGCCTAGATGCCCTCGAGCGTGAACAACATGTCGAGATCGCTGGTGCACGCTTTCCGCAGGGCAATGAGTGGCTGGTACTCGGCAGACTTGTACCAGGCATCGAGGGCAGCCATGTCCGGAAACTCGATGATGACCACTCGCTGCGGCGTCCAATGCCCCCCTTCGGGCATTTTGTGACTGCCTCCCTTGGTCAGATATTTGCCTCCATGTTTGGCCATCATCGGAGCCGCCTTGGCCCGATATTCGTCGAACTTGGCCGCGTCGGTAATGATGTGCTCTGCAATCAGGTAGGCTGCCATGGACGTTCTCCTGGACCGAAAATGGCAAGACGTGTGGGGTGGCTCCGCCCCTGGCAAGACTACGTTGGCGGTCCGCCGGGCGTCAGCATCCCGCGGTGCATTTCCCCGCAGTGTCGAACTCCATCGTCTTGCCCGAAAGCGGGACGTGCACCGGCACCTTGACGGCCTTGATGAACGCCTCGGTCTTGCTGCCCGCCCGCACCTTGCCCTTTACCGTGCCGACCTCGTTGGCATGCGATGCGATCACCGACGCGGGTTTCACGAGATCATTTATCACGTACGCGGCTTCGACCGGACCGGTGGAGAAGCCGTCGCCCATGTTCATGACGACGAGCTTCGCGTTGTAGTGGTTGCGCACGACCACTTCCTGATCCGCAAGGATGCCGGTGTCGCCGGAGAGGTAGACCACGAGGCCGTTGCTGAAGCGGAGGATGTAGCCGGTCGGGAGGCCCACGTCGCCGGCGATGCCCGCTTCCTTCATGGCCTTGCCGAGGTCGCCACCAATGTAATCGGGATCCAATCCGTTGCTGTGCAGCGCAGCGACCGTGGCGATGCGCACGCCGCCGAGGGTCGTGCTGCCGCCGAAACGGACGAGAATCGAGTTGGCGGGATCGCCGCCGTTGGCCTTGAGCTTGGCCGCGAAGAATGGCGGCATCTCGCTGCCCGTCACGATCTTCGATTTCTTGGCGAGCGCGATGTTCACCGCGTTGGAGTTGGGGATGGCCGAAACCGACGTGTCCGGGCTTTCGCAAGTCCCCGAATTTGGCGCCTTGTTGTGCGCATTGCCCACGTGGTCGCCATGCATGTGACTGACGAGGATGATGTCGATCTTTCCGAGCCGCGGATCGCTCGCACCGGCGACGGTGCGGCCCGGGTCGTAGAGGATGCGCGTGCCATTCGGGTCTTCGAATACGAGGGCCCGGTCTTGCGGGCAGAACTCGCCATCGATGCCGCCCAGCGGTGTCACCTTGACGGTCTGCGCCAGCACGGGAAGGGCGAGTGCGGCGCCGAGCGCGCCGACGGACGCGACCAGAGTCAAGCGAATCATGGAGCTCCTCCTTTTTTGTTTTGGAGAGATATAGCCTACCATCGTCATTGCGTTGCGAGTAACGGCGAGCGAGTGCGCATCCCGCCATCGTGCGTCAATGGCTCATGGCGCGCCCGGGGCGACGATCCCCTTGACGTCCGCCAGCGACCGTCTATAATCCGGGTACCGTATATTCATATGGTATCCCGATGGCCCCCCGCTCCCGCCGCCCTTTCGCCCACCTGAAGCGAGTCCCGGTCGACCTGCCGGACGTCCCGCCGCGGCTCACCGCGCGGCAGCAGCAGATCCTCGACTGGATCCGCGGGCATCTCGAAGCCACCGGTATGCCGCCTACGCGGGCGGAAATCGCCACGGGCCTCGGTTTTTCGACGGCCAGCTCGGCCGAGGACCACCTGCAGGCGCTGGCGAAAAAAGGCGCCATCGAATTGACGCCCGGCGCGTCGCGGGGCTTGCGCCTCAAGGATATCCCGGGCATGCCGGTGCAGGGCTCGCTGCCGCTCGTGGGCCGCGTCGCCGCGGGCAGCCCGATTCTCGCCGTCGAGAACGTCGAGGCGCACTACCGGATCGATCCGGGATTCTTCACGCCGCGCGCCGACTACCTGCTGCGGGTGCGCGGCCAGTCGATGATCGACGCCGGCATCGTCGACGGCGACCTCCTCGCGGTGCACAAGACGGGCGAGGCGCGCTCGGGCCAGGTCGTCATCGCGCGGCTCGGCGAGGAAGTCACCGTCAAGCGCCTGAAACGGCGCGGGCGTGAAGTGCTGCTGGTGGCGGAGAATCCCGATTTCGCGCCGATCGCGGTCGACCCGAAGACCTCCGCGTTCGCGATCGAAGGCATCGCCGTCGGCCTGATCCGCGGCGGTAAAGGATGGTGAAGCCAATGCGGGGTGGTGACAGATGAAGACGACATTGAGCCGCCTGCGCCTGACGGCGCTCGAAGACCTGCCGAACGTCGGCCCGGCCGTCGCCGCCGACTTCGTGCGCCTCGGCATCCGCACGCCGCGCGAGCTCGCGGGGCGCGATCCGTACGCGCTCTACGACGAGCTGAACCGCGTCACCGGCGCGCGCCACGATCCCTGCGTGCTCGACACGTTCATCTCCGCGGTGCGCTTCATGGACGGCGCGCCGGAAAAACCGTGGTGGGAGTACACGGCGGAGCGCAAGCGCACGCTGGCAAAGCGCGCGTCCCCATCCCCCATCGCGCCCGAACCGCCGCGGAAGAAACCGCGATCCACGAACGGCAAAGCGAAAGCCCTCGAAACGCCGTTGCTCAAGATAGGCCCCGTGTCCAAGCGGATGCTCGCCGCCGCGGGCATCACGTCGATCGAGACGCTGCAGCGCCTGGGCGCCGTCGAAGCCTACCGCCGCGTGCGCGCGCACGACCCGCGCGCGTCACTCAGCCTGCTGTGGGCGCTCGAAGGCGCGCTGACCGGCCGGCCGTGGGAAGACGTCGCACGCAACGACCGCCTTTCGCTCCTGCTGCAACTCGAAAACCGATCTTGACTGAGATTTGCCGGGCCCTGCACTCCTGTCGAGTGTGGGGCCCGGTTCTCTTTGCGCCCTGCTTCTCGAGGAGGACCGATGTAC
>JBDTLY010000348.1:0-4064 GCA_039934535.1 Casimicrobiaceae bacterium
TCATCACGTTGCGGATGATGCGGCTCGCCGCGACGTCGGGGAGTGTTCCTTCGAGGCCGTAGCCGACCTCGATGCGCATCTTGTGATCCTTCGGCGCGACCACGACGAGCACGCCGTTGTCCTTGCCCTTTTGCCCGAGTTTCCACGCCGCGAACACACGGCCCGCGTATTCCTCGATGCTTTCGCCGCCGAGCGTTGGGACCGTCAGCACGGCGATCTGGTCGGCCGTCTTGTCTTCGTGCGCCTTCGCCAACGCCGCGACGCGCTCGCGAGTCGCCGGCTTGAGGATTTCCGCGTTGTCGACGACGCGCCCGGTGAGGTACGGGACGTCGGCGGCGCCGGCCGCGGCAAACGCGGCCAGCAGCGTCCCGGCAATGCACGCGCGGCACACGCGACGCCACAACGCTCTCATTCGTCGTCCACTTTCGGCTCGAGCGGACGGTCGGGCACCGCGTTGCGCACGGTACCGCCGCCGCGGAATCCCTTCGCAACAAGCAGCGCTTCCAGCGCATCGAGTCCCGCCGTGAACGCGGCGCGAGCGTCGCCCGTCGCGAACGGTGGCGCCATCGCATCGACGATGCCCTTCCATTCGGCGACGGAGACCCGCCCGTCGTAGGCGCGATCCCCCAGCACCACGGCCACCCGCTCGTAGCGGCTCGCGAGCAGCAGCACGGCGTTACGGTCCGGCGTAGCGAAGAGCTCGTTCGCGAGGAACAGCGCCTTCGCGCGCTGGCGTGCCTCGGCTTCGGCGCGCTCGCGCTGCAGGAACAGCCGCTCGAACGCCGGCGAAATCGTCGCGAGCAGCGCGCACGCGAGGCCCGCGCCGAGAATCGTCGCCACGGCGAAGAGGATGGCATGCTCTTGCATCCAGTCCGGGCGCAGGATATCCGCCAGGACAACCGCCAGCGCCGCCAGCACCACGCCGACGGCAAAGGCGCGCCAGCGCAGGCCATGATAGCGATCGGAGCGCGGAACGACAGCCGTCACCGCCTCGGCGCCGGTGCGTGCCTCGAACGCGCGGATGCGCGCCTCGATGGCGGCAACGTCGGCGTCCGGGAGCACCGCGAATTAGTGCTGGAGAATCTTCGCGAGGAACTGCTGCGCCCGTTCCGAGCGCGGCTTGCCGAAGAAATCATCCTTCGACGCGTCCTCGACGATCTCGCCCCGGTCCATGAAGATGACGCGGTGGCTGACGCGGCGGGCGAAGCCCATCTCGTGGGTCACGACCATCATCGTCATGCCTTCCTGGGCAAGCTTCACCATAACGTCGAGCACTTCGCCGACCATTTCGGGGTCGAGCGCGGATGTCGGCTCGTCGAACAGCATCACGATCGGGTCCATCGACAAAGCACGCGCGATGGCCACCCGCTGCTGCTGGCCGCCCGAGAGCTGCCCCGGAAATTTGTCCTTGTGCACCATCAGGCCCACGCGATCCAGCATCTTGAGGCCGCGCGCCAGCGCATCCTCGTTCGAGCGGCCGAGCACCTTGATCTGGGCCAGCGTCAGGTTTTCGGTGACGGTCAGGTGCGGAAACAGCTCGAAATGCTGGAACACCATGCCGACCCGCGCGCGGAGCTTCGGCAGGTTGGTTTTCGGGTCGGCGATGGAAATGCCATCCACGACGACGTCGCCCTTCTGGAACGGCTCCAGCGCGTTGACGCACTTGATGAGCGTCGACTTGCCCGACCCCGACGGGCCGCACACGACGACGACCTCGCCTTTCTGGATGCTGGTCGTGCAATTGGTCAGCACCTGGAAGGTGCCGTACCACTTGGAGATGTCTTTGATGTCGATCATGGCGCGCTCTTGGATTCCCTCGAATTCAGCGGATGATGGCGATCTTCTTCTGCAGCCGGCGCACCAGCATCGACAGGCTGAAGCAGATGACGAAATAGGTGATCGCGGCGAGCAGGTACATCTCGACCGGGCGGTTGAAGTTCTTGCCCGCGACTTCGAATCCTTTCAGCAGGTCGTAGGCCCCCACGGCGTACACGAGCGACGTGTCCTGGAACAGGATGATCGTCTGCGTGAGCAGCACCGGCAGCATGTTGCGGAAGGCCTGCGGCAGCACGATGAGCTTCATGCACTGCGCGTAGGTCATGCCGACAGCGTAGCCCGCCGATACCTGCCCGCTCGGCACCGACTGGATGCCGGCGCGCATGATTTCCGAGTAGTAAGCCGCCTCGAACACGGTGAAGGTCACCATCGCCGAGAGCTCCGCGCCGAGCGGCCGCCCGATCAGCAGCGGGATCAGCAGGAAGAACCACAGGATGACCATCACCAGCGGGATCGAGCGCAGCGTGTTCACGTACACCGCCGCCGGCATCACCAGCCATTTCTTGCCCGACAGCCGCATCAGCGCGATCGCGGTGCCCAGCGCAATGCCGCCGATCATCGCGACCACCGTCAGCTGGACGGAAAAAATGAAGCCCTTGAGGATGAAACTCGAGATGACGTTCCAGTCGAGGAAGGCAAAGGTGAGGTTCATTTGCCGCCGCCAATCATGCCGGGGACACGCGCGCGCTTCTCGATCACGGCCGCCACGCGGTTCACCGCGAACGCCGAGATGAAATACAGGAACGTGACCGCGAGATAGATCTCGACGCCGCGCGAAGTCTCCTCCTGCGCCTGCATCGCGAAGAACGTGAGTTCGCTGATGCTGACCGCGAACGCCACCGACGAGTTCTTGATGATGTTCATCGACTCGCTGGTCAGCGGCGGAATGACGATGCGAAACGCCATCGGCAGGATCACGTACCGGTACGTCTGCGGCAGCGTGAGGCCCACCGCGAGCCCCGCGTAGCGCTGGCCCTTCGGCAATGCCTGGATGCCGGCCCGCACTTGCTCGGAGATGCGCGCCGAGGTGAAGAAGCCGAGCGCGACGACGACGGCGAAGAAGTCAGGAACCTGCTGCAGCCCCTTGAACAGCGAGGGAATGACGTGATACCAGAGGAAGATCTGGACCAGCAGCGGGATGTTGCGGAAAAGCTCGGTCCACGCGTTGCCGATCCAGACGAACGCCTTTACCGGCGTGGTGCGCAGGATCCCCATCAGCGATCCCACGGACAGCGCTACCACCAGCGAGCACGCGGACACCAGCAGCGTCCACCCCCACGCGGACATCATCCAGTGGAAGTAAGTCTGCCCGCCCCCGGTGTCCTGGAAGAATACCTGCCAATCCCAGCTCATCGAGCTGCCCCCCTGCCGTCGTGGGACGCTGGTCGGAAAAAGCGCGGCGCAGATGGATCGACGCCGCGCTCTTAACCTGGCCGGACGCCGGCAGCACCGGCATCCGCCAAATACTTGTTATGGCATTGCGTATTCTTCCATCGGCTTGTCGTTCGGATTCATCCACGCGTTCTTGGTGGCCTCCGACAGCGGCAGGCCGACCTTTGTATTCGCGGGCGGAATCGCCTGCACGAACCACTTGTCGTACAGCTTGGCGAGATCGCCGCTCTTGACCATCGCCTGGATGCTGGCGTCCACCGCCTTCTTGAACGCCGGGTCGTCCTTGCGGATCATGCACGCGATGGGCTCGACCGAGAGCACGTCCCCCACGATCTTGAAGTCGGCCGGATTCTTGGCTTTCGAGACCAGGCCGGCGAGGATCTGCCCGTCCATGACGAACGCGTCGGCGCGGCCGGATTCCAGCAACAGGAAGCTGTCGGAGTGATCCTTGCCGAACAGTTCCTTGAACTCCATGCCCGTAGCGCGCTTGTTCTTGCGCAGCGTCTGCACCGACGTCGTGCCCGTCGTCGTCGCGATCGTCTTGCCGGCAAGCCCCGCGATCCCGGTGATGCCCGAGTTCGCCTTGACGACGATGCGGCCTTCCTCGACGTAGGTCGTCATCGCGAACGCGACGTCCTTCTGGCGGGCGGCGTTGTTCGTCGTCGAACCGCATTCCAGGTCCACGGTGCCGTTCTGCACGAGCGGGATGCGGTTCTGCGACGTCACCGGCTGGTATTTGATGTCGAGCTTCGGCATCTTGAGGTCGCGCTGGATGTCCTTCGAGATGCGCTCGGCCATTTCGGTGTGGAAACCGACGTACTTGCCGTCGCCCAGCG
>JBDTLY010000349.1:0-4063 GCA_039934535.1 Casimicrobiaceae bacterium
CGATCGGCGCGAAGCTTCACCGGGCGGCGGAGCTTTTGCGCGAACAGCGCAGCGATGCAGGCGAAGAGGCCCGGCTGGCTTTCCTTGCCGCCGAAACCGCCGCCCATCCGCCGGCAGTCGACGACGACGTCGTTGGCGTCGACATCGAGCGCATGCGCGACCTGATGCTGGATCTCGCCGGGATGCTGCGTCGAGCTGTAGACCAGCATCGTGCCGTCTTCCTTGGGCACGGCGTAGGCGATCATTCCTTCGAGGTAGAACTGCTCCTGGCCGCCGATGTGGATGCGTCCGGAAAGCCGATGGGGCGACGACGCGATGGCAGCCGCGGGATTGCCCCGCTGCATCCGTTCGGTCGGCAACACGAACGATTGCGCGTGGACGGCGGATTCGGCCGTAAGAATCGGCTTCAGGTCCTCGTACTCGACCACCGCGAGGCGCGCGGCGCGTCGCGCCTGTTCCACCGTGTGCGCCGCCACCGCGAAGATCGACTGGCCGAAATACTGGACGAGCGTGGTCGCGAAGATCGGGTCGTCGGCAACGACGGGACCGTAGTCGTTCTTGCCCGGCACATCCTTCGCCGTCAGCACCGCGACGACGCCGGGGGCGGCACGGACCTTCGCCAGGTCGATCGACTTGATCCGCGCGTGCGCGCGCTCGCTCAAGCCGATCGCCGCGTGCAGCGTCCCGCGAACCTCCGGAATATCGTCCGTGTAGAGCGCCTCGCCGCAGACGTGCAGGAGCGCGCTGTCGTGGGGAATCGGCGCGCCTGCGCCACCGGCCGGATGCTGTGCCATGCGCCTCGTCCCGCGCTCAGGACGCGAATTCGACGACCTGCGTCGCCGCGCCGGCGCCGGAGGTCTCGAGCCAGAACTTGTAGAGCAGGTTGCGCGCGACGCTCTTCCGGTACGCGCCCGTTGCGCGCATGTCGGTGAGCGGCGTGAAGTCGTCGTCGAGCGCCGCCATCGCCGCGCGCGCCGTCGCTTCGGTCCACTCGCGCCCGTTGATCGCGCGCTCGGCGGCGGTCGCGCGCTTCGGTGTCGCCGCCATGCCGCCATACGCAATCCGCGCATCGGTCACGCGCCCGCGCTGTACCGCGATTCGATACGCGCCGCAGACCGCCGAGATGTCCTGGTCGAGCCGTTTCGAAATCTTGAACGTGCGCAGTTGCGCGCCGGCCGCGCGGTGCGGCACGCGAATGCACAGGACGAACTCGCCCGGCTCCAGCGCCGTCTTCTGGTAGGCGAGGTAGAACTCGTCGAGCGGGATCTCCCGGGTGCGCTTGCCCTTGCGCAGCACGAGCGTTGCGCCCATCACGATCAGCGCGGGCATAGAGTCGCCGATCGGCGAGCCGTTGGCGATGTTGCCGCCAAGCGTGCCTGCGTTGCGGATCGGCGGCGAAGCGAAGCGCCGGTAGAGCTCGGAAAGCTCGGGATGGTGTTCAACCAGCGATTCATATGCGTCGGTGAGATTCGCTGCCGCGCCGATCTCGAGGCCCGTGTCGGTGTCGCGGATCTCCTTCAACTCGGCGACGTCACCGATGTAGAGGATGTCATACAGGTCCTTGTGCTGCTTCGTGACCCAGAGGCCGATGTCGGTGCCTCCCGCCAGCATCCGCGCGTCGGGATGGGCCTCGCGCAACGCAGCGAGCTCATTCAGCGCGACCGGCGCGTGAAACATCGCTGCGCCGTGGCGGACGGTGAGCGTGCCGCCCCGCTGAATCGCGCGCAGGCGCTCGATCATCTCCCGCTCGCCCTGCGTGATCTCGCGGTCCAAGCCGTATTCGTACATCTTTACGCCGGCATCGACGATCGGCCGGTAGCCGGTGCAGCGGCACAGGTTGCCGGACAGCGCGTCGCCGATCTCGGCGCGGGTCGGCGCCTGGCGCGTCTTGTACAGCGCGAAGAGCGACATGACGAAGCCCGGCGTGCAGAAGCCGCATTGCGAGCCATGGCAGGCGACGAGCGCCCGCTGCACCGGGTGCAGCGTGCCGTCGGCACCTTTCAGGCTCTCGACGGTGATCAATTCCTTGCCGTCGATCGTGGGCAGGAACTGGATGCACGAGTTGACCGCGCGAAAGCGCACGCCGTCGCCGTCGAGCTGGGCCAGGACCACCGTGCACGCGCCGCAGTCGCCTTCGGCGCATCCTTCCTTCGTCCCCGTGCGGCCGAGGTCGTCGCGCAGATAGTTGAGCACCGTCGTGGTCGGCGCGACGCCTTCGACGGTGCGGACCTCGCCGTCCAGCACGAAACGGATCGCGTCGCCGCCAATCGCGGCCTTCTGCCTGCCCGTCATGCCTCGGCCTCCGATCCGCCAAACAATGCTGTAGCCGCAGTGTCGGCCTCCTGCGGCGATTCGCGTTTGCTCCGATCCCCTGCGCGCCATTGCGCTCGGGGCCCCTCTCCGCCGCTCACGCCTAGCTCCCTCGGTACGTCGACCAGCTCCACGGCGAAACCAGCAGCGGAACGTGATAATGCTGCGCGCCATCCGCGATGCCGAATCGTAGCACCACGTCGCCGACGAACGCCGGTTGCGGCAGCTCCGTTCCCAGCGCGGCGAAATACGCGCCCGCGCCGAACACGATCTCGTAGCGGCCCGCCTTGAAGCCCTCGCCGTCGAGGAGCGGCGCATCGCAGCGGCCGTCCGCGTTGGTCGTGGTCTCGCAGAGAAACCGGCGCGCGCCGAGGTCGTCGTCGCCGACCGCGTAAAGACGAATGCGCACTCCGCTGGCCGGCCGGCCGTTCGCGGTGTCGAGCACGTGCGTGGTGAGCTTTCCCATCCGCTGCCTCCCGGCGGGGACTGTCGCATGCAGCATTTAGAATGTCAACAATCAGTAATCATTTTTGTATACAAACGCCTCACTATCGGCGAGCCTGTTGCAGTGCGTTAATGACTAAACAATTTACAATCAATATCTTAAGAACTTGCAGGCCTTGGTGTCGCTGCTGTCGTGCGATCTTGAAAATTAATTGGCCACCAAATTTGTTTGCTTTCGCATTCTCGATTGTTTACACTTTGTAGAATTGTCTGTGCACACGACAGGTTCGCCATGCCTTCGCCCCGAACGCCACGCAAGACCACCAAGCGCCCGGCGCCGGCGCGTCGGTCGCGCGGCCCCGCCGACGTTTTGCCGCTGTTCGCGGCCGACCGCGCCACTGCGGCCGTCGACGACCGGATCCATGCGACGATCCACGAAGCGGTGCTCGACCACCGGCTCCCGCCGGGGACCCGGCTCGGCGAGGTGGCGCTGGCGGAGCTCTTCGGCGTCACGCGTGCCGTAATCCGAAAAGTGCTCGCACGCCTCGCGCACACTCGTATTGTCGACCTGCGTCCCAATCGCGGAGCGGTGGTCGCGAGCCCCACCGCGGAGGAGGCGCGCGATCTGTTCGCCGCGCGCACGGCGATCGAGGGCGCCATCGTTTCGCTGCTTGCACGGGTCGTCACCCGCGAACAGCTGCGCGAGCTCAAGTCGATGACGCGCGCCGAGCGCGATGCCTACGACGCCGGCGATGCGCGCCAGGGTCTCAAGCTGTCGGTCGGGTTCCATCGCGTGCTCGCGCGCATGGCCGGCAACGCGGTGCTGGCCGAATTCCTGGACCAGCTCGTCGCGCGCACGCCGCTCGTCGTGCTTGCGCACCAGGGCCCCGCCGTCGACAGCGCGTGCAGCATCGACGAACACTCCCAGGTCGTCGATGCGCTGGCGGCCGGCGACGCCGCGCGCGCCGTTTCGACGATGGGCGCTCACCTCGACGCGCTGCTCGCGCGCCTCGATCTCCTGGGATCGGCGCGGCGCGAAGCGGATCTGGCCGAATTGCTGGGCGTCCGCCGCGGCTGACGCCACGACGCCGCCCGCGAGAGCTGCAATGACGCCTTCAACCACGCCGAATCCGCGCGACCTCGTCGGCTATGGGCGCGCAATTCCACAAGCCGGCTGGCCCGGCAGCGCGCGGATCGCCGTCCAGTTCGTCCTCAACTACGAGGAAGGTGCGGAGATGTGCGTCCTCGAGGGTGATGCCGGATCGGAGTCGTTCCTCTCCGAGATCGTGGGCGGACCGTCGTTCGCCGC
>JBDTLY010000350.1:0-4062 GCA_039934535.1 Casimicrobiaceae bacterium
TCGTAGTGCTCGAGGTAGCGCAGGCCGCCGTGGATCAGCTTGGTGCTCCACGAGGACGTATGCGCGGCCAAGTCGTCGCGCTCGACCAGCAGCGCCTCGAGCCCGCGTCCGGCGGCATCACGGGCGATGCCCGCGCCGTTGATGCCGCCGCCGACGATCAGGAGGTCGAATGGTTGCTCATTGCCCATCGGTGGCCGCGAGTTTACCGGATGCGGTACGATTCCCGTTGGACTCGAGTGGAGCACGCCCCATGAACATCGTCCCCGAAATCGCCGCGCTCGACACCGACATGCGCGGCTGGCGCCATCGGCTCCACGCCCACCCGGAGACCGCCTTCGAGGAAACGGCAACCAGCGCGTTCGTCGCCGACAAGCTGCGCTCGTTCGGCCTCGACGTGCACACCGGCCTCGCCGGCACCGGAGTGGTCGGCGTGTTGCGCAACGGCCATGCCAGCACCGCGATCGGCCTGCGCGCCGATCTTGACGCACTGCACATCCACGAGGCGTCGGGTGTCCCGCACGCGTCGACGGTGCCGGGCAAGATGCACGCCTGCGGCCACGATGGCCACACCTCGATGCTGCTCGGCGCGGCCCGGGCGATGGCGCAGCGGCGCAACTTCGACGGCACGGCGCACTTCATCTTCCAGCCGGCCGAGGAGAACGAAGGCGGAGGCCGCGTAATGGTCGAGCAGGGGCTGTTCGACCGGTTCCCGATGCAGGCGGTCTACGGCATGCACAACTGGCCTTCTTTGCCCGCCGGCACGTTCGGCGTGCGCGCCGGACCGCTGATGGGCGCGTTCGACATTTTCGAGATCGTCGCCACCGGCAAGGGCGCGCATGCGGCGATGGCGTACCAGGGAAAGGACCCGATGCTGTTCGCCGCGCACGCGATCAACGCACTGCAGACAATCGTCTCGCGCAACCTGCATCCGCTCGACGCGGGCGTTGTCAGCATCACCCAGGTGCACGCCGGCGACACGTGGAACGTGATCCCGAACGACATCGTGCTGCGCGGCACCGTGCGCACGTTCAAGGCGGATGTGCAGGAGACCATCGAACGCCGGATGAAGACGATCCTGGACGGCATCGCCGCGATGTTCGAGATGAGCGTGACGCTGCGCTACGAACGGCGGTATCCGGCCACCGTCAACAGCGCGACGGAAACGCGCCACGCGATTGCCGCCGCCACCGCCGTGGTCGGCAGCGAGCGCGTGGAGACCGACCCGATGCCGAACATGGCGAGCGAGGATTTCGCTTTCATGCTGCAGGCGAAGCCCGGCTGCTACCTGTGGCTGGGGACGGGCCGCGGCGAAGGCACCGCCGGACTCCACAATTCCCGCTTCGACTTCAACGACGACGCTCTCGCGATCGGCGCAAGCTACTGGGTGACGCTCGCGGAGCAGCAGCTTGCGGCGCGCTAGGCGCCTGCTCCTAGGCCTTCGCCAGCAGCCGGCGTCGTCGGTCGTGCGCGACGAGCGCCAGGACCGCGGTCGACGCGAGCCGCGCGCGCACGTTGTCCGCGCGTGACGTAAGCACGATCGGCACGCGCGTGCCGCAGACGATGCCCGCCGAATCGGCGCCGGCGAGATACTGCAGCTGCTTCACCATCATGTTGCCCGCCTCGAGGTCGGGGACGAGCAGGATGTCGGCCAGCCCGACGACCGGCGAGTCGATCATCTTCGTGCGCGCGGCCTCGGCCGAGATCGCGTTGTCGAAAGCGAGCGGCCCGTCGAGCACGCCGCCGGTGATCTGCCCGCGGTCGGCCATCTTGCACAGCGCCGCCGCATCGAGCGTTCCAGGAATCTTCGGGTTGACCGTCTCGACGGCGGACAGGATCGCGACCTTCGGCTTCGCAATGCCGAGAACATGCGCGAGGTCGATCGCGTTCTGGCAGATGTCGACCTTGTCCTCCAGCGTGGGAAAGATGTTGATGGCGGCATCCGTCACGAGCAGCAGCCGCGGATAGGCGGGAACGTCCAGCACGAACACGTGCGAAATGCGGCGCGCGGTGCGCAGCCCCGTCGCGACCGGCACGACCGCGGCCATCAACTCTTCGGTGTGGAGACTTCCCTTCATCAGCGCGTCGACGTGGCCGGCGCGCGCCAATTCCACCGCCTTCTCCGCCGCCGCGTGGCTGTGCTCGACCGTAACGATCTGCCAGGGCGACAGGTCGATGCCCTCGGCGCGGGCCACCGCGCGGATCTTCGCCTCGGGGCCGACCAGCACCGGCACGATGAGACCGCGCTTCGCCGCTTCGATCGGACCGGCCAGCGAATCGCGGTCGCACGGGTGCACGATGGCGCACGTCACCGGCGGCAGGCCTTCGCAGCGCTTGAAGAGCCGCGCGAATGCATCGTTGCGCCGCAGGATCATCTCCGGTGTCGCGACGTCGGCGTAGGCGATGCGCTCGGTGGGGGCCGCGACCGTGGCGATGCCGTCGACCAGCACATCGCCGTTCTGGTTCATGCAGCGGCAATCGAAGTCGATCCGGTGATCCTGTTTGCGCTTTGCCTTGGCCGTCACGGTCGCCGTTAACGTGTCGCCGATGCGGCAGACGCCGCCGTAATGGAAGCTCGTCGCCACGATCGCGCTGCCCGGTCCGGGAAGGCGCCGATTGAGCAGGCCCGCGACAATCGCTATCGCGGCGGCGCCCTGCGCGTTCGCGCGGTCGTCGGCACGTCCGCCTTCGAGATGAAAGCCCTCGACGTCGCCGGCCGCGAGCGCGAGCGCCTCGACGTCGGTCGCGCTCAGCGTGCGCGAGATCGTCGCCGTCTCCCCGACGGCGATTTCGTCGAACGTCCGATTGGTGAAGTCGCGCATGGTGAATTCTCTCACCTGCCGCGCCTGACGGCTATGCGCGCGCCGGCGCGCTCGCCGCGCGCGTCGATGGCCGCGGCGACGGTTTGCGCGACGACGAAGCGATGGGCAATAGAGATTTGAGCTCCGCGACGAGCGTGCGCTGCTTCGGCTCCAGCCGGAAATGCGACTGCATCACGTCGAGCAGCTCGTGCGCGTGGCGCCGGTCGGCCGCCAGACGGAGCAGCTTCGGCAGGGCGCGCTTCGCGCGCTCCGGCTCGAACTCGACGACGATGGTCTCCTCGTGCATCAGCGTGCGGAACTCGTCCTCGGAAATCCGGTCGAGGAGCAGCGCCGGGGCGACGAGCTCGCGCACGCGCTCCATCTGCGCCAGCTTGCGCTTGCCCCCGCCCGCCTTCGACATCAGCAGACCGATGCGCACGTACGCCTCCGCCGGCGTGCCCTGATCCAGCGTCTCCAACACCTGCTTCACCGCTGGCACCGAGCGCGGGTCGAAGCGCGTAGCGCGGCGAATTACCCGCTGCTGGTCCGCCATGTTGAGCGAGAGCATGTTGCCGTAGACCTGAAAGAACGCGGCCTCCGCCAGGGCGTCGCGCACGTCGCGGTAGAGATCGAGCGCCGCGCTGACGCCTTCGGAAGCAGCTTTTCCGGCGCTCGCGAGCAGGTTGTCATCGTGCCGCGGCTTGCGATTCGCCTGCACGGTGGTCGCGGCGTACGGCAGCCACCAGAGCAGCGGATTCCTGTCCGAAATCGCCCAGCGCTGCACGCGCAGCGGATGCAACTCGCGGCGCAGCTTGGCGAGCCAATCGGGCGAGAGCTGGCGGACGAGCGGTCGCGCGAGAAGCTCGTAGGCACGCTCGGTCAGCTCGGAGAGCGCGGCGACGGCCTCGAACGGCTTTTCATCGACGCGATCGTACTTCTGCATCTTGCGCAGGTCCTCGAGCGTGCGCTCGACGATCGTCACGTCGTACGCGACGGCGCCCCGGCGCCCCGGGCGCTCCTTGATGTCCATCCCGTAGAGCCCGGGCGGGAGCTGCTGGATCTGCTTCAGGAGCTCGACGATCTGCGCGTGCTCCTTTTTCGCGACGGCGCCCGACACGAAGATGCCGAGGTGGCCGATGTCCTCGTGCAGCAGGCCCACGATCGTCTGCCCCGCCGCCTTGATTTCGTCGGTCGACGAGTAGAGATCGCCGATCCAGTTGAACGCCTGCTGCGGCGGCGTGATGTTGTCGCCCATCGACGCGAA
>JBDTLY010000351.1:0-4060 GCA_039934535.1 Casimicrobiaceae bacterium
GTCGTGCTGATGTCGGCGGCGATGCTGCTGGTGATCGGCATGGCCGTGTTCGGCTCGTTCGTGAAGGTCTGGCCGTACAACCTGTCGTTCACGCTCAACCATTACACCTACGGCTTCGAGGAAGCGGGCGTGGAGAACGCGTACTGGAACAGCCTGATCGTGGCGGGCTGGTGCGCGTTGTTCGGCGCGGCGATCACGTTCGCGGGCGCCTACTGGATGGAGAAGACGCGCGGGTTCAACGCGCTGCGGCCGGTGGTCCAGCTGATGGCGATGATGCCGATGGCCGTTCCCGGGATGGTGCTCGGCATCGGCTACATTCTTTTCTTCAACTATCCCACCAATCCGCTTCACTTTCTCTACGGCACGATGGCGATCCTCGTGCTGTCGACGGTGATTCACTTCTACTCGTCGAGCCACCTGACCGCGGTGACGGCGCTGAAACAGCTCGACAACGAATTCGAGGCGGTGTCGGCGTCGCTGAAAGTGCCGTTCTACAAGACGTTCTGGCGCGTGACGATTCCGGTGTGCCTGCCGTCGATCATCGACATCAGCCGCTACTATTTCGTCAACGCGATGACCACGATATCGGCGGTCGTGTTCCTGTATTCGCCGAAGACCATGCTCGCCTCGATTTCGATCGTGCAGCTCGACGAAGCCGGCGCGATCGGCTCCGCCGCCGCGATGGCGACGCTGATCGTCGTGTCGTCGGGCGTGGTCACGCTGCTGTCGTTCGTCGCCGAGGGCTGGCTCATGCGCCGCACGCAACGCTGGCGCCGCGCCGCACCGACCCGATAACTTGTGCAAGGGAAACATCATGCCGCTCTTTTCACGTGACCCCATCCTCCTCACCCCCGGGCCCTTGACGACTTCGCTTGCCACGAAAAGCGCGATGCTGCGCGACTGGGGCTCGTGGGACGCCGAATTCAATGCGGTGACCGCCGACATGCGGCGCAAGCTGCTCGACATCATCCACGGCCACGAGACGCACGTCTGCGTGCCGATGCAGGGCAGCGGGACGTTTTCGGTCGAGGCGGCGGTCAACACGCTCATCCCGCGCGACGGCCACCTGCTGGTGCTCATCAACGGCGCGTACGGCACGCGCCTCGCAAAACTGACGGCGATGATGGGGCGGCGGCTATCGACCTTCGAAACCGCCGAAGATCTGCCCACGACGCCGCAAGATGTTGACCGCCTCCTCAAGGCGGATCCGTCGATCACGCATGTCGCCGTGATCCATTGCGAGACGTCGACCGGCATCCTGAACCCGCTGCAGGAGATTGCCGTCGTCGTCGCGCGCCACGGCAAGAGCCTGATCGTCGACGCGATGAGCTCGTTCGCGGCGATCGGCATCGACGCTCGCTCGATTTCGTTCGATGCGTTGATTGCGGCATCAGGGAAGTGCGTCGAAGGGCCGCCGGGGATGGGTTTCGTGTTCGCGCGGCGGAGCGCGCTGGAGAAGTGTGCCGGCAATTCCACGTCGCTGGCGCTCGACCTTTACGACCAGTGGACTTATATGGAACGCACCACGCAGTGGCGCTACACGCCGCCGACGCACGTGGTCGTCGCCTTCAACGCCGCGCTGGACCAACTCATCGCCGAAGGCGGGCAGCCGGCGCGCCTTGCGCGCTACACGAAGAACTGCCAGACGCTCGCGTCCGGGATGGGAGAGCTCGGCTTCCGCGTTTTCCTGAAGCCGGAGATCCAGGCGCCGATCATCCTGACCTTCCACGCGCCGCCGGATCCCGCCTACGAGTTCAAGCGCTTCTACGAATGCGTTCGCGACAAGGGCTTCATCCTCTATCCGGGCAAGCTCACCAAGGTCGAGACCTTCCGCGTCGGGTGCATTGGCGCGATCGGACCGGACGAGATGCGGCATGCGGTCAACGCGGTGCGCGACACGCTCGCGGAGCTCGGCATCCGGCAGGTGAGCCCGACGATCGCCGGCGCGCGCGCGGCCGCCTGACCGCAGCTTGCGTCAGTCGAATTGCGTCGGACCGGGGCGGCGGAGCGCCGCGAGAGCGGCAAGCTCCGACGAGCCGCCGGCAATCGCGTGATGGCGCAGCAGGCAATCGAGCGCGACAAGGCTCGCGTCGACGGTCACGACATCGCGTCCGCTCGTGTTTGCAATGAGCCTCGCCGCGGCATCGAAATCGACGAGCCGGTGCTCGACCACCTCGCCATCCACACCCGCTGGCGAAAGGCCGCGCGGCAGCGCGAGGTCGTGGACGAACATCGTTTCGCGTTGCAGGCCGTCGGCGTGCAAGCGGCAGATCTCGACCCTCCCCGCTGGATGCGCGGACGCCGCGAGGGCGGCGCCGATGCCGGCTTCCTCCCGCGATTCCTTGATAATGGTGCTCGCGGCGGTCTGTCCTGCGGCCACGCCGCCGCCGACCAGATTGTCGAGCATGCCGGGATCGATCGCCTTCCCCGGGCTGCGCCGGGCGAACCACATCATCGCACTTCCGCCTGCGTCGACGAGGCCGTTGACGTGTACCGCAAACGTGCGCACGCCGAAATACCGCGCCGCCGCACGCTCGAGCAGGAACCACGGCGGCGCCCCCAATTCAGGCGCGATGGCATAGCGTTCGTCTCGCCAGGCGGTCAGCGCGTCTTCGGCGGCGAGCGTGCGGGCAACCCAATCCATGGCGCTCGATCGAGACGCTTCGCCGGCGAGGTGCGGCAGAAACCGGATCGCTTCCTCGTCCACGCGAAAGACATCGTCAAATGCGGCCAGGCGCGCCGCGCGCCGGCCGTCCACCCACCCGGCCGTGTGCCCGTCGACCCGAAGCGGGTGCATGCGCCCGCGCGGCGGCGCGAGCGCGGAGGTGAGCCGCGCGCGAATCGCCGTTACAATGGCGGCATCGATCATCCGATATTGTAGCTTTCCGGATCTTCTCCGCCCGTGAGTTCCGACGTCCTCGCCGTCTTCGATCTCGACCATACGCTCGTCCCGCACGACAGCGACGAGCAGTGGGTCGCGTTCCTGGTCGACGAAGGCGTGCTCGACCGGGCGCAATGGGATGCGGCCAATCGCGAGCTCATCGCGCGCTTCAACCGCGGCGAAGCGGGCACCATCGAATTCACCGAATTCTACCTGTCCACGCTGAAACGCTTCGACGACGCGACGCTCTCGCGCCTGCGCGAGCGCTACCTGGAAGTCAAGGTTCGGCCCCGGATCGTGCCGGACGCGCGGGCGCTGGTGGACCGGCACCGCGCCGCAGGCGACCTGATCATCGTCACTACCGCGGTCATCCGCTTCCTGTCGGAGCCGGTGGCCGCTGAATTCGGCATCACGGACGTGATCGCCACGGAGGCCGAACGGCTCGATGGGCACTACACCGGGCGCGTGGCCGGCGTGCCCAATGCTCGGGAGGGCAAATTCGAGCGCCTGATGATGTTTCTGGCCGCCCGCGGACAGCGGCTGACGGACTTCCGGAAAATCTACGCCTATTGCGATTCATTGAACGACCTGCCGCTGCTTTCGCAGGTCTCCAATCCGGTGGCGGTCAACGCCGACCCCGTGCTGTCCGCGCATGCGAGGCACATGGGCTGGCCGGTGATGCAAATCGGATGAGCGGCAAGATAATAGACGGCAAGGCGCGCGCCGAACGCATGACCGGCGAAATTCGCGATGCGGTCGCCGCGCGCGTAGCTTCCGGCAAATCGGTGCCGGGGCTCGCGGTCGTGCTGGTCGGCGACAATCCGGCCTCGCAGGTCTACGTGCGTAACAAGCGAAAGACGACCGAGAGCGTCGGGATGCGTTCGTTCGCGCACGACCTGCCGGCGGCGACGACGGAGGCGGGGCTGCTCGCGCTGATCGACACGCTCAACCGTGATCCGGCGGTGAACGGCATTCTCGTGCAGCTGCCGTTGCCAAAGGCGATCGACGAGGAAAAGGTCACCGAGCGCATCGACCCGCTGAAGGACGTCGACGGCTTTCACCCGTACAACATCGGCCGCCTCGTGCTGAAGCGCCCGATGCTGCGGCCCTGCACCCCCTACGGATGCATGACGCTGCTGAAGGACACCGGCGAGGACCTCGTCGGCAAGCACGCGGTCG
>JBDTLY010000352.1:0-4048 GCA_039934535.1 Casimicrobiaceae bacterium
CCAGGCATGCCGGACGACGACGACGATGCGATGCCGCCTCAGTTTCGTGGCTTCCGCGGGCAGCCGCCGTCGCAGGGGCCGTCGCAAGGGATGGGCTCCGGCTTCATCGTCGACGCCAACGGCGTGATCCTGACCAACGCGCACGTCGTCGCCGACGCCGACGAAGTCGTCGTTCGGCTGGTCGACAAGCGCGAGTTCAAGGCGAAGGTCCTCGGCAGCGACAAGACCACCGACGTCGCGGTCATCAAGATCGAGGCGAAGGACCTGCCGGTGGTCAAGATCGGCAGCCCGGCGTCCACGCGTGTCGGCGAATGGGTCGTCGCCATCGGCGCTCCGTTCGGCCTCGAGAACACGGTCACCTCCGGCATCATCAGCGCCAAGGGTCGCGCGCTGCCGGGCGACGCCGCCGTGCCGTTCATCCAGACCGACGCCGCGGTGAATCCGGGCAACTCGGGCGGGCCGCTGTTCAACCTCAAGGGCGAAGTGATCGGCGTCAACTCGCAGATCTTCAGCCGCTCCGGCGGCTTTCAGGGCCTCGCGTTCGCGGTGCCGATCGATGTCGCGATCGATGTCAAGGATCAGATTCAGCAGAACGGCAAGGTGAGTCACGGCCGCCTCGGCGTGTCGATCCAGGAAGTGAGCCAGGCGCTCGCCGACAACTTCGGGCTGAAGGCGCCCGGCGGCGCGCTCGTGAGCTCCGTGGCGAAGGACAGCGCCGCCGCGAAGGCCGGTCTCGAGCCGGGCGACGTGATCCTGAAGTTCGAGGGCAAGGACATCTCGCGCTCGTCGGACCTGCCGCCGCTCGTCGCGCAACTGAAACCGGGCGCGAAGGTGACGCTCGGCGTGTGGCGCGACGGCAAGGCGAAGGAGCTGACCGCCACGATCGGCGAGCTCGCCGACAAGACGACGGTTGCCTCCGCCAAGGGTGAAGCGGCGAAGGGCAAGCTCGGCGTCGCCGTCCGGCCGTTGTCGCCCGAGGAGAAGAAATCGGGTGAAGTCACGAACGGCGTGGTCGTCGAGGAAGTGGCCGGCCCGGCAGCGAAGGCGGGCGTGCGCCAGGGCGATGTCATCGTCGCCGTCAACAACACGCCGGTGAAGAGCCCCGAGCAATTGCGGGAACTGATCGGCAAGTCCGGCAAGACCGTGGCGCTTCTCGTGCAGCGCGAAGAAGCGCGGATCTTCATCCCGGTCACGATCGGCTAAATAGCGTTGGTGTTGCCCCTGTTCGGCGGGCTTTCGGGCCCGCCTTTTTTCGTGTGTCACATGAGGAGTACGCCATAAAGCTATAGTTGTTATAAAGAATCCTCCACCTGACGTGTGACGCGTTCCGCGAGGTCTCGAAACCGCTTGACAGCAATAGATATTTAAGTGATATCATTTTGCTATGGCCGGCAGGACGCCGCGTTCGCGGCGCCGATCCGGCGGTTTCGAGGAGGTTGATCATGGCGGGCACTGCCTTACCGGGAAGCGGGAAGGTCCATCAGGAATCGCACGTCACCACGTTCAACGGTTTCGCGTGGCTCGCCTTCGGGCTTGCGCTGATGGCCTGGGCGGTCTACGCCATCGGCGGCGCGATCGTCGCCTTCACCACGCGCGGCACGCCGGGCCTCTGGCCCATGGTCGAGGGCGTGCTGATCTTCGTCGCCGCAGCGTTCGTGCTGGGCGGGCTCTACACGCTGCAGCCCAATGAGGCGGCGATCATGCAGCTCTTCGGCGCCTACAAGGGCACGACGCGCGTCCCGGGGCTGCGCGGCACCAACCCGTTCTACACGCGCAAGAAGATCTCGCTTCGCGCCCGCAACCTGAACGGCGAGCGGCTCAAGGTCAACGACAAGCGCGGCAACCCGATCGAGATCGCCGCAGTCGTGGTGTGGCGCGTCGACGACACCGCGTGCGCCTATTTCGACATCGACGACTACGAGCTCTACGTCAAGCTGCAGGCCGAGGCCGCCGTGCGTCATCTCGCCTCGTCCTTCGCCTACGACGAGGACGACAGCCATCCGGTCGACAGCCGCGAGCCGACGCTGCTCGCAAGCGCCGACATCGTGGTCAAGGCGCTCGTCCGCGAGCTGCAGGCGCGTTTCGAAAAAGCGGGCGTGGTCGTCGAGGAAGCGCGGCTCACCCACCTCGCTTACGCGCCCGAAATCGCGCAGGTGATGCTGCGCCGGCAGCAGGCCGAGGCGATCATCTCGGCCCGCTCGAAGATCGTGACCGGCGCGGTGTCGATGGTCGAGATGGCGTTGAACGAGCTCTCGGCAAAGAAGGTCGTGGACCTCGACGACGAGCGCAAGGCGGCGATGGTCAGCAACCTCATGACCGTGCTGTGCTCGGAATCCGACGTGCAGCCGGTGATCAACACCGGAACGCTCTACAACTGACGAAAGGGATGCGATGAACGTACTCGCGAAGAACCTGGGTGGGCTGTGGATCGCTTTGGGCGTGGGCATCGGCACGGCGCTCGGCGTCGCAATCGGCTATGCGTCGGTCGGTCTCGCGGTCGGCGCCGTGGCGGGCATCGCCGCCGGCTTCATTGCGCGGCGCTAGCGCGGGTCAAATCCAACACAGGAGGATTTCATGCATCGAATCGCCTGGCTTGTCTTCGCGCTGTGCCTCGCCGCAGCGACGACCTACATCGTCACCACCACCGGCGCGCTGCCCGAGCAGGTCGCGTCGCACTTCGGACCCGGCAATGTCCCCAACGGTTTCATGACGCGCGGCGGGTACCTCGTGTTCATGCTCGCGTTCGCGGTCGTGCTCCCGATCTTCATCGCGGCGATGATCGGGCTCTTGCCGCGGGCGAGGCCGAACTCGATCAACATCCCGCACAAGAGCTATTGGCTCGATCCGAAGCGCAAGGAGGAGACGCAGAACGCGCTGGCGGCGCACGGCGCGTGGCTTGGCAGCATGATGGCGCTCTTCATCGCCGCGCTGCACTACGTGCTGCTCGTCGCCAACGCGTCGTCGCCGCCGCACCTGCCCGCCGACCTTTTCTGGATGCTGCTCGGCGCCTTCGTCGCCGGGGTCCTGTTGTGGGCTGGCGCGCTCTACCTGCGCTTTCGCAACGTCCCGTAGCCCGATGCGAACGGCGACGACCCGCCGGCGCTGACGATGGCCGACAAGAAGGCGTTCCTGCTTCGGATCGACCCGGGCGTGTGGGTCGCGCTGGAGCGGCTCGCCCAGTCGGACCTGCGGAGCGTCAACGCGGAGATCGAATTCCTGCTGCGCGACGCGCTTGCTCGCCGCGGCATCGTGCCGAAACCGCCCGGCACGCGGACGACGATATCCGAAGCCGAGGATTCGTGAGGAGACGCTCCGATGCCTGCCAGCGCTACCGCTGGCCGTGCGCCGCGTTCGAGTCGGCCGGCGCCTGCGCGCGGTCGAACATCCCGTAGTCGCGCGCCACTTCCGCGACGCGCAGCCGATAGTCGGCAAACAGGTGCTCGCGGCCGACACGCTGGATCTGCCGGTGCTCGTCGAGGCGGCGCCAATTCGCCACCGCCTCCTCGTCCCGCCAGAATGACAGCGACAGATATTTTCCCGGTTGCGTGAGACTCGCGAAGCGCTCGACGGAGATGAAGCCGTCGATCGCCTCGAGCCGCGGCCGCAGCGACGCGGCGGCGTCGAGATAGGCATTGAGCTGGCCATCCTGCGGAACGACCTCGAAGATCACCGCGATCATGGCGCTGCTCTGGATGCGAGCGGCGCGAGGCCGAGCGTTCCGGCGACCGCCTCGACGAAGGTGCGCTCCTCGCTGACGATGAAGCGCTTGGCCTGCGCGAAGGCGAAGTTCTCGCGGGCGCGCGGGTCGGCCTTGAGGCGCGTCCGGTAGGCCTCGTACGCGGCCAGCGACTCGAATCCGATCAATCCCCAAGCGACGTCGTTGGTCCCTTCGTGCGGCAGGAAATAGCCGATGAGGTGCCCGCCGCAGCGTGGAATGACCTCGCCCCAGTTTTTCGCGTAAGTTCCGAACGCATCGCGTTGAAACGGGTCGATCCGGTACCGGATGAAGCAGGCGAGTTTCACGAATGGCTCCTTGTTTGCAGCAGCC
>JBDTLY010000353.1:0-4047 GCA_039934535.1 Casimicrobiaceae bacterium
AAGTACCACGCGAGCATCAGCGGCAGCGCGATCTTCATGAGCTCGGACGGCTGGAACCGGGCGACGCCGAGGTTGAGCCAGCGCCGGGAGCCGTTGACCGTCGTGCCGAACACGGCGACCCCGATCAGCATGACGACCGCGAGGAGATAGAGCGGCACCGCGGCGCGCGCGATCGTCTGCGGCGGAATGTTGGCAACGATCCACATCAGCACCAGCGCGAACGCGAGGCTGGAGGCCTGGGTCATCAGCCGCGCAACGCTCTGGTCCAGCGCCGAGAACAGCGTGATGAGGCCCACGCCCGCGATCGCCATCGCAATGCCGAACAGGAAGCTGTCGATCTTGCTCGTCAGCACTTCCCACAGCCGCGTGAGGACGTTGATCATCAATCGCTCTCGTCGTCGGGCGTTGCGGGCGCCGGGGCCGTCGGCGCCGGGGCCGTCGTCACCTTGCCGGTCAGGTAGTAGTCGAAGACCTGCCGCGCGATCGGCGCCGCCGCCTGCGCGCCGAACCCGCCGTTCTCGACCAGCACCGCGACCGCGATGCGCGGCTTGTCGGCCGGCGCGTAGGCGATGAACCATGCGTGGTCGCGCAGCCGTTCGTCGATTTTCGCGGAATACTTCTCGCCTTTGAGTGAATAGACCTGCGCCGTCCCGGTCTTGCCGGCGCTCACATACGACGTCTTGAGAAACGCGGTGGCGCTCGTGCCTTCCTTGTTGACGCCGATGAGCGCATTTTTCATGAACGCGAGATGCTCGGGCTTGATCGGCACCGTGTAGGAAGGCTCGGGCACGACATCGCGCACGTTGCCGGTGCGCACGTCGCGGACGGTCTTCACGAGGTGCGGGCGGAACGCGACGCCGTCGTTGGCGATCGTCGCGATCGCGTGCGCGAGCTGGATCGGCGTGAACGCGTTGTAGCCCTGCCCGATGCCGGCGGAAATGCTGTCGCCGAGGTACCATTTGCGATGCTCCTCGCGATAGTCCTTGCCCGCGAAGCGCGCGCGCTTCCATTCGCGCGAAGGCAGCGTGCCCGTCAGCTCCCCGTCGATGTCGATGCCGGTCTTCTGGCCGAAGCCCATCTGCGACAGGAAGCGCGCGTTGTCGTCGATGTCGGTTTCGCTCGCGAGAATGTAATAGTAGGTGTCGCAGGAGGCGACGATCGACTTGTACATGTCGACCGTGCCGTGGCCGCCCGGCTTGTCGTCGCGAAAGCGATGCGCCTGCCCGGGAATCTGGAAGTAGCCGGGGTCGAAGATCGTCTGCTGCGGCGTGCGCTTGCCGGTGCCGAGTGCCGCCAGCGCGAGAAACGGCTTGATGGTCGAGCCCGGCGGATATGCGCCGCGCAGCGGGCGATTGAGGAGCGGCTTGTCCGGCGAGTCGTTTAAAAGCTCCCAGTTCGCCGAATCGATGCCGTCGACGAACAGGTTGGGATCGAAGCCGGGCTTCGACACGAACGCGAGCACGTCGCCCGTCGACGGCTCGATCGCGACCAGCGCACCGCGCCGGTCGCCGAACGCCTTTTCGGCGATCTCCTGCAGCTTGATGTCGAGCGACAGCCGCAGATCGTTGCCGGACACCGGCGGCGTGCGCGACAGCGTGCGCACGGCGCGGCCGGCGGCATCGACCTCGACCTCCTCGAAGCCGGTCTTGCCGTGCAATTCACGTTCATACGAAAGCTCGACACCGATCTTGCCGATGTAGTCCGAGCCCTTGTAGTTCGCCACGTCGTTCCACTCGTCGATGCGCCCGACGTCACGCTCGTTGATGCGGCCGATGTAGCCGACGACATGCGAGGCGACCTCGCCGTACGGGTACTGGCGGAAGAGCCGCGCCTTGATCTCGACGCCGGGAAACCGGTAGCGGTTGACGGCGAAGCGCGCGACTTCCTCGTCGGACAGCCGCGTGCGCAGCGGCAGGCTCTCGAAATTCTTCGATTCGTCCATCAGCTTGCGAAAGCGCTTGCGGTCGCGCGGATGGACCTCGACGATGGTGGCGAGCTCGTCGATGGTGGCGTCGAGATTGCTCACGCGCGACGGCTGGATCTCGAGCGTGTACGCGGAATAGCTTTGCGCGAGGACGACGCCGTTGCGGTCGGTGATCACGCCGCGGTTGGGGACGATGGGGACGATGGCGATGCGGTTCGTCTCTGCCAGTGTCTGGTAATGGTCGTGCAGCACCACTTGCAGGTAGAAGAACCGCGCGAACAACCCGCCGAACGCCACGAGAACCAGCACGCCGGCAAGGCCCAGGCGGCGCCGGAACAGGAACACCTCGCGCTCGGGATTGCGCATTTCCTGCTTGCCGAAGCCGCCGTCGTAGCGACGCCGGCGGGAGCTGAACAGAAGGCGGCGGGGCATGACCGGCGTCGATCAGCGTTCGGACGGCGAGCGTTGCGGCCGCTGCGGCCACTGCAGCACGACCGAAACGAGCGGCCACAGGAGCGCACCGACAAGCGGCGGCACCGCGTAGCTCCAACGCGGCATGTTCGCGCCACCCACGAAGCGGATCAGCAACACCAGCGCGGCGCACAGCAGGAGCAGCACGGCGACCTGCGCCGCCTGCTGCCACGGCGGAAATCGCAGCACGCGCCGGCGGAAATATTCGGCCGCGTAGGCGAGGAACGCATAGGCAAGCGCGTGCTGGCCGAACACCGTGCCGTCGCCGACGTCCATCACGAGGCCCACGCACCACGCGATCCCGACACCGACGAAACGCGGCTCCTGGATGCACCAGTACAGAAGCACGAGCGCCAGGAAATCCGGCCGCAGCGCGAGCGCCACGCCGGACAGCGGCAGCAGGTTCGCGAAGAGCGCGAGCACGAGGGTCAGCACGATGAACCACGGCCGGGCAGGCAGCAGGATTTCATCGGGTGAAGCCGAAGAGAGCGGCATGAGATAGGGTAACGCCATCATCCGCCTCGGCGCCGGCCCTTGCCGGCCTTTTTGGCGGCGTCGGCGGGCTCGTCGGGCCGCGCGGGAAGCGCCGATGCGTGTCCCAGCACGAGCAGGTATTCGCTGCGGTCGACACCCGCGAGCGGCTGGGTCGTGATACGCGCGAACATCTGGCCGGTCTCGCGTTCGAGGGAGGCGACGCGCGCGACGGCAAGGCCCGGCGGATACGTGCCGTCGATACCGGAGGTCACGAGGACATCGCCCTGCTGGATGTCCGCATTGGGCGACAGGAAGCGGAGCTCCGGCAGATGGCCGGCGCCGGCGCCGAAGAGCACGCTGCGCACGCCGCTGCGCTCGACCTTGACCGGCACCGCATGATCCTTGTCGGTGACGAGCGTCACTTCCGCCATGAACGGCAGCACGCGCGTGACCTGCCCGACCACGCCCTGCGCGTCGACGACCGCATCACCCGCGTTGAGGTCGGCGTCGGCCCCCTTGTTGACGAAAATCTTTTGCGCGAACGGATCGCGGCCCGTATAGAGGACTTCCACGATCGTCGCCGCGCCCTGGTAGCGCGGCCGCATGGCGAGCAGCGCCTTGAGGCGCGCGTTCTCGTTGCTCGTGCTCACCGACCCTTGGGTGGCCGCGCCCTGCTCGACAAGGCGGCGCTTCAGCGCGGCATTTTCCTCGGACAGCGCGCGCTGAGTGGCGAAATAGCCGCCGACGTAGGCCATCGCCTCGCCAGGCACCTGCGCCGCTCGCTGCAGCGGATAAAGCGCGACCGCGACGCCATGCCGGATGTTCTCGAGGTACCGGTAGCGCGTGTCGAGAAACAGCATCGACAGCGAGATCAGGCCGAAGAAGGCCAGCCTCGTCAGCGGCGAAGGCCCCCGATGGAAGAACGCGGGCGGCTCGACCGGGATGTGGCGCATTGCGGTTCAGAGTAAAAGTAGGGTCAGACTCGACTTTCGCGAGTCGAAAGCACATTCGGGAGCGGACAGATCGCGAAAGTCGAGTCTGACCCTACTTTTAATCGGAGGTGAAGATCGTGGACAGCTTGTCCATGTTCTCGAGCGCCTTCCCGCAGCCGCGCACGACGCACGTCAGCGGGTCGTCGGCGACGATCACCGGCAGTCCGGTTTCTTCCATCAGCAGGC
>JBDTLY010000354.1:0-4029 GCA_039934535.1 Casimicrobiaceae bacterium
GACGAGCAGCGCGATCGCCTCCTGCTTTTCCGCCATCGGCAGCGTCAGCACGAACGTATCGGGGTCGACCGCGGTCGCCGAGAAATGGAGGACGCCGCCGAACGCCACCGGGACGACGAACACGTTCATTGCGAGCATGTAGAGGGGGAAAAGCCAGATGGCCTTGCCGAGATGGTTTTCGTTGACGTTCTCGACCACGGCGACCTGGAATTGCCGCGGCAGGAACACGATCGCGAGCATCGACAGCACGGTGAGCCACGCCCAGCTCGCGTAGCTCCCCGCCGCCGCGCCCAGCGGCGCGAAGAGCGTCGCGAGACGCGGGTGCGCGCCGGCCCGCGCGAAGATGTCGGCGAGCCCGTCGTAGATGCCCCACGTCACGAATACGCCCACAGCGACGAACGCAACCAGTTTCATCAGCGACTCGAAGGCAATCGCCGCCACCAGCCCCTCGTGGCGCTCGGAGGCATCGAGGTGCCGCGTGCCGAACAGGATGGTGAAGATCGCGAGCAGTAGCGCCATCCAGAACGCGGTGTCGGCGCCGATCGGCGCCGCCTCTCGCGAGCCCGAAATCACGAGCTCCGGGTACCGGGCGAGAATCGTGTAGCTGTGGGAGACGGCCTTGAGCTGCAGCGCGATGTACGGGATCACGCCGATCACGGCGATGATTGTGACCAGCCCGGCGATGAGCGCGCTCTTGCCGTAGCGCGACGAGACGAAATCGGCGAGCGAGGTGATGCGGTTCGCCTTGCTGATGCGCACGATCTTGCGCATCACGAGCCACCACAGCGCCATCATCAAGGTCGGGCCGATGTAGATGGGGAGAAACCCCACGCCGTCGCCCGCGGCGCGGCCGACGCTGCCGTAGAACGTCCACGCCGTCGCATAGACGCCGAGCGACAGCGCGTAAATGTACGGGTTGGCAATGATCGACCGGCCCTGGTCCGCCCGCTTGTCGCCATAGCGGGCAATCGCGAAAAGGATCCCGATGTAGCCGAGCGCGACAGGGACGATCACGAAGCTCTGGAGCATGGCGATGCCGCGGCGCGGGTCAGACTACCGGTTCCGCTCGACGGCGAACGCAAGCAGGCCGATGAAGAGCGCCCACGCCCCGAAAATGTAGACGTAGAGCAAGGGAATCCCGAACGCCTGCGTCGCCCGGCTGAACAGCGCCAGCAGCGGATAGTTGAACAGCAGCACGCCCAGCAGGAACAGCGCGACCAGGCGTTGGTTCTTGACGATCGTTCGCAACATGGACGGCCTCCTTGGCAGCGCGCACGCGCGCGCGTTCCTTCATCACAACCGGTACGTATGCCGCAGCCGCTCCTGCAGCAGCCTGGCCTGCCGGAATGCTTCCTTCAGCATCCGCTGGTCGACCTCGTTCAGCGCGTAGGGATCGATGCGATTCGGATTGCCGCCCGGCGACGGCAGGTCCTGCTGCCGCAACCGCAGCAGCTGCAGGAAATGGAACGCGTCGACCGTCGCGTCGACGTGCCGCGCCTCGACGTGCAGCTTCAGCCCGGCGACGCGCAGCCGCGCCGCGGTCCCGGCGTCCGGGATTCCGTGGGCCAGTGCGAATACGCGGGCGCAGTCGACAAACAGGCGCGTGCCGCGCGTCTTGAGGTCCAGCGTGCCCTTGACCTTGGCGTCGTCGTCTACCGCGAAGGTGCGGATCAGGCCGAGCGGCGCCTCGACCTGCAGCGCGTTCTGCACCATCAGCCGCAGGAACGGCGCATTTGCCTGCGTGTAGCCGAACAGCCAATCGCGCAGCGCGTCGCACAGCACGACGTCGCCGATGAGCGGCCGCAGGTCGAAGACGATGTTCGCGTTGAGGAGCGCCAGCGGCGTCGGCTCGCGGATCCACGCGAGGAACCGCGCTTTCCATTCCTCCACCGACAGGCAGAGGTCCGGATTGCTTGCCATCACGTTGCCCGGGCACAGCGGGAAGCCGAGGCGGTCGAGATCCGCGTTGACATCGTGCGCGAAGGCCAGCAGGCGAGTGCGCAGCCGTTGCGCCTCGGCGGCGTCCGCCGCCGCGAACAGGATCGCGTTGTCCTGGTCGGTCGCGAACGTCTGCTCGCCCCGTCCTTCGCTGCCGAGCGCGAGCCAGCACCAGTCGACGCCGGCGAGGTCGTGCCGGGCGAGGGCGAGCTCGATCGTCCGGCGCGTCAGCGCGTCGTTGAGCGAGGCGATCGTGCGCGTCAGCGGCTCGGCGCCGACCCCTTGCGCCAGCAGGTTCTGGGTGAGGCGCCGGATGTCGTCGCTCGCCCGCTTCAGCATTTCGACCGTGTCGGCGCCGTACAGCTCCTCGTTGACCTGGCGCATCGATACGCGCTGCAGCGCGAAGAGGTCGCGCTCGTTGACCACGCCCTTCAGCATTCCATTCTCGACGACCACGAGCTGCCGGACGCCGTGTTCGGCCATCGCGTGCATGGCTTCGGATGCGCTCGCGGACGCCGGCAGCGTGACGATCGGAGAGGTCATGACCTCCGCCAGCGGCGCGGCGAGCGAGTGCCCGGGAAGCACGACGCGACGCAGCAGGTCGACCAGCGTGAACATCCCGACCGGCGCGCCTTCGCCGTCGAGCGCAATGATCGTGCGCACCTTGGCATCTGCCATTTTCTGCGCGGCGTCGCGCAGCGGCGCGCTCGCGGCGCAGGCCACCGGCGGATTGCGCACGAGCTCCCCCAGCGGGCGCGTCATCGACTGCTGCTCCGCCGCGCGCTGGCTGTACTGGGTGTAGAGGCTCTCGAGCGATTGCTTGAGCGTCTCGGTGATGGCCTGCGTGCAGTACCGCTCGAACTCGGGCGAGCGGGGGCGCAGCTCGAGAAAGTCGTCCCGCCCGAGCAGGCAGCACACGGTGTCCTGCAACGCGGTGAAGACCTTGGTCGTCGCGCCGCCCGCGGAAAGCGCGCCGACCGGAAACATTTCGCCGGGCCCCAGCGTCCGCTCGGGCAGCGACTGCATGCTGTCCGGGCGGCGTCCCACGAGGCCGCGGAAGACGATGTGCAGGTGCGGTACCGGACCGCTGTGCGTCGCGAGTATCGTCCCGTCCTTCGCGAATTGCGCAAGCACGAGCCGCGGGACGAGGAACGCGAGCGCCTCGTCGCTCATCTGGTTGAACGGTGGATGACGCGAAAGGAAAGCGCGGACTTCTTCGGCTTCGACCGTGCTTGTCCGGTTCATTGGGTCAGCCTACGGATGCACGAGACGGCGCGCAAGGAAAAACCCCCGCGCGAAGGCGGGGGTCGCTGGGGTTCGCCCGCGGGTAGCGTCAGTGCGCGACGGGTTTGGCGAGCAGGAGGCCCGTGTTCTGGCGCACATACAGCTCGTCCCACATGTCCTCGGAACGCTTGTCGCGATACAGCAGCGACCCGAGGATCACGGCGAGGAAGCCGAGCGGAATCGAGATGAGGCCCGGGTTGCGAAGGTCGAACCACGGCTTTTCGAGCCCCACGATCGACGTCCGGTTGCTGCCGATCTCGGCAATTTTCGCTTCGGCCGCGGCCTTTGCCTTTTCCGACTTCGCGATCGCCGCCTTCGCCTTGTCCTGGGCTGGCGCTTCGGTCGCAGCGGTGAGATCGGCGTTGAATTTCGTCAAGTTAGATGTTTCTGCCGCGACGACCTTTTCCTGCGCCGCCTTGACCGCCAGCGGGTAGGTCAGGTTTGGTGAGACCATCACCAGCCCGATCGCCGTCAACGTGCCGACCACCATGCCAAGCACGATGCCGCCCGTATTGCACCGCTTCCAGAACAGCGTCAGCAGCACGCAGGGGAAGTTGGCCGAGGACGCCACCGCAAAGGCCAGCGCGACCAGGTGGGCGACGTTCTGCCCTTTCGACAGGATGCCGATGGTGATCGCCATGGCGCCGACGATGACCGTCGCGATCCGCGCCGCCTTGACCTGCTCGCCCGGCGAAACGTGGTCCTCGCGGATCACGCCGACGTAGAGGTCGTGGGCCATCGCCGAAGCCGCGGCGAGCACGAGGCCCGCGACCACGGCGACGATCGTCGCGAACGCCACCGCGGCGA
>JBDTLY010000355.1:0-4022 GCA_039934535.1 Casimicrobiaceae bacterium
ACGATCAGGCGCTCGCCGAGCTCCGCCGCGCGGCGATCGCGGAACGCGATGACCTCGGGGAAATTGTGGCCGGTGTCGATGTGCACCAGCGGAAAGGGAAACGGCCCGGGGCGGAACGCCTTTTCCGCAAGCCGCAGCAACACCAAGGAGTCCTTGCCGCCCGAGAACAGCAGGGCCGGGTGGCGGCACTGGCCCGCGACCTCGCGCAGGATGTGGATCGCCTCGGACTCGAGCCAACCGAGATGGTCGGCATCGGCGGGCGTCACGGCGTCGGCAGGCACCGACGCCGTCGCGCGTGAATCGGGCGCCTCCGCGGTCATGGCGTCACGGCTTCGTTGACCACAACGGTTTCTGCAACGGCCGGTGTCGCGACCGGGCGCCGATGGAGCCCGCATTCCTTGTGCTCGGGCGCTTCCCACCACCAGCGGCCTGCGCGAATGTCCTCGCCCGGCTCGACGGCCCGGGTGCACGGCGCGCATCCAATGGAAGGAAATCCGCGATCATGGAGCGCATTGTACGGAACGTCGTTCGCCCGGAGGTACGCCCAGACGTCGTCGGCGCTCCAATCGGCGAGCGGATTGAACTTCGGGACGCCGTGCACGGCGTCGAATTCCTCGACGGCCAGCTCGGCGCGCGTGACCGATTGCTCGCGGCGCAGCCCCGTGATCCACGCGCCCTTGGCCACCAGCGCGCGAGACAGCGGCTCGCTCTTGCGGACGGCGCAGCAGCCTTTGCGCATTTCGACGCTGTCGTAGAACGCGTTGATACCGTTGGCGCGAACGAAGGCCTGCAGGCGCCGCGCGTCGGGCACAAAAATGTCGATCGGCAATCCGTACCGATTGCGGGCCCGGTCGATCAGCGCATGCGTCTCTTCCGGGAGCCGGCCGGTGTCGAGCGTGAAGATCCGGACCGGCAGCGCGTGCTTCGCGATCAGGTCGATGACGACCATATCTTCCGCGCCGAAGCTCGACGCGAACACAGCGGGAACGTGGCGCGCGGCGATGTCGCGCAGCGTGTCGACGAGGACCACGACCTTGCGCTCGAGCGCTTCGCGATCGGCGGGAGACCTGGCGGGCGCATTGCGGCGGCGGAACCAGGGCTGCGGCGTCTTCGTCGTCGGCGCATAGACACCGCCGAAGTCGTCGAAGCTCGCCAGTGCGTGCTCGGCGCTGCGGTCGGCGCGGATTGCGAACGCATCGAACCCGCATTGCTCGAGCGCGAAGAGCTGGTCACGCAGCACGTCGCCGACGGCACGGAGCTCGCCGGCGAAGCCGTAACGTTCGCGCAGCAGGCGCGCGATCGAATAGCCGCGGCCGTCGGTGAACTTCGGAAACTCGACCGCGATCAGGGGCAGCGCGGCGGCGTCCGCCGCAAGTTCCGCCGGATCGTCGGCGGGGGCAAACCATACGCCGATGTTGCCCCGGACGAGGAGGGCGGTACGCTCTGCCTTCCACAGGGCCAGCGGAACGATGGCCGGTACGCCAGCGGGAACATCGGCGAGCGCCGCGTCCTTCCGCAGCAGCGTCCAGCCGTCGTCGATGACCGTGCGGCCCTTAATGAGCTTGGGCATAGACGCGTCCCTTGAACGGCTCGAGGCCGATGCGTTTCACCGTTTCGATGAAGCGCTCATCCTCGTGGCGCTGCTCGACATAGACGTCGACCAGGCGCTCGATGACGTCCGGCACGTCGGCCGCGGCGAACGACGGGCCGATCACCTTGCCGAGCGACGCGTCGTTGCCCTGCGCGCCGCCGAGTGACACCTGGTACCACTCGCTGCCGTTCTTGTCGACGCCGAGGATGCCAATGTGGCCGACGTGATGGTGACCGCACGCGTTCATGCAGCCCGACATGTTGAGCTCGAGGTCGCCGATGTCGTGAAGGTAGTCGAGATCGTCGAAGCGGCGCTGGATCGCCTCGGCGATCGGAATCGACTTCGCGTTGGCGAGCGAGCAGAAGTCGCCGCCCGGGCAGCAGACGATGTCGGTCAGGAGGCCGATGTTCGGCGTCGCGAGGCCGAGCGCCTTCAGTTTCGTCCAAAGCGCATGCAGGTCCGACTGCAATACGTCGGCGAACACAAGGTTTTGCTCGTGCGTCACGCGCACTTCGCCGAACGAGTAGCGATCGGCCAGCGCCGCAATTGCGTCCATCTCGCTAGCCGTCGCATCGCCCGGTGGCGCGCCGGTGCGCTTGAGCGACAGCGTGACGATGGCATATCCGCGCCGCTTGTGCGGCCGCACGTTGCGTTCCGCCCAGCGCGCGAACGGGCGGCTGTCGGCGACCGCCGCGCGAAAGGCGACGCTGTCGCGCGCGAATTCACGATACGCAGGTTCGGTGAAATGCGCGGCGAGGCGCGCGATTTCCTCGCGCGGGACGGTGCCCGGGCCGCCACGCAGATGCTCCCACTCGGCCTCGACCTGGCGCGCGAATTCGGCGGGGGTCAATTCCTTCACGAGGATCTTGATCCGCGCCTTGTAGATAATGTCGCGCCGGCCGTGACGGTTGTAGACGCGCAGGATGGCGTCGAAATAGTTGAGGAGCTCCGGCGCCTGCAGGAACTCGCGAATGACATGGCCGATGATCGGCGTGCGGCCCTGGCCGCCACCGACGACCACCTTGAAGCCCGTCTTGCCGGCGATGTCGCGCACGACCTGCACGCCGATGTCATGGACCAGGATCGCCGCGCGGTCGGTCGTCGCGCCCGTCACCGCGATCTTGAACTTGCGCGGAAGGAAGGCGAATTCCGGGTTGAACGTCGACCACTGGCGAATTAGCTCGGCCCAGGGGCGCGGATCGACGATCTCGTCGCCCGCAACGCCTGCCAGCGGGTCGCTCGTGATGTTGCGCACGCAATTGCCCGATGTCTGGATCGCGTGCATCTCGACCCGCGCGAGCTCCGCGAGGATCTCGGGCGTTTCCTCCAGGCGCGGCCAGTTGAACTGGATGTTCTGCCGCGTGGTGAAATGGCCGTAACCGCGGTCATACTTGCGCGCGATATGGGCGAGCGTGCGCAGCTGCCGGGTCGAGAGGAGCCCGTACGGAACCGCGACGCGCAGCATCGGCGCGTGCCTCTGGATATAGAGTCCGTTCTGCAGCCGCAGCGGGCGGAACTCGTCCTCGGTCAGCTCGCCCGCGAGGAAGCGGCGCGTCTGGTCGCGAAACTGCGCGACGCGCTCGTCGACGATATTCTGGTCGAATGGGTCATAACGGTACATGCCATGCCGCCCTGCTTATAAACAAGGCCACAGCGTATAAGGCAGCCGCTATAATCGGAAAGAATATCGAGTCATGACCAAGGGCCGAGGCGCTATATGCCCGCCCGGATGCACCAGAAAGGCACATGCCGGACCCTGCCTTGAAGCTGGCCCCAATCCTTTTCGCCCACGGCGCGTGCGATACACGCTGGTTCGAGCCCTTCGAGCGCATTGCGGCCGCCGCGCCGGATCTGCCGGTCGAGCTGGGATTCCTGGAGTTCATGACCCCGGGTCTCGCCACGGCAACGGATACGCTCGTCGCCGCGGGCGCCACCCGGATCCGCATCGTTCCGCTGTACTTCGGGCAAGGGGGACATCTGCGGAACGACGTGCCTGCGATGGTCGCGGACATCGGCGCGTCGCTGCCGGGCGTGTCGCTCGAGCTCGCACGGGCGGCGGATAACGACGACGGCGTCGTTGCGGCGCTGGTCGCGTTCTGCCTCGGCGAGGCGCGGAAGGGCTGATCGGGGGAAGGATCGTGCGGCTTTTCGGCGGAATGCGACCCATCAACCGCGGCGGCGCCCTGCACGACGCGCTGGCGGGGATCACGCTCGCGTCGATGAACATTCCGCAGGTCCTGGGCTACACCCGCATTGCCGGGACGCCGGTCGTCACGGGCCTGTACACCGTCCTGCTGCCGCTCGTCGCGTTTGCCGTGTTCGGTTCGTCGCGCCACCTGGTCGTCGCGGCCGATTCCGCGACCGCCGCGATCTTCGCGAGCGGCCTCTCCCACATGGCACCCGCCGCCAGCGAGCGCTATATGGCGCTGGT
>JBDTLY010000356.1:0-4015 GCA_039934535.1 Casimicrobiaceae bacterium
TTCCCGCAAGCGCGCACGGCGGTCGTGACATCCGATACATTGTCGACGCCAGCGCGACGCCGAGATTGCCCGCGAGCCCGTTCACGCCGATGGTGAGCCCCGGGCGCGGCGATCCGCGTACAAGCATCGGGATGCCCACCGGATGGTAGATCGAAGAGAACGCGCCCATCAGCGTCATCGCCGCGGCCAGCTGCCAGGGCCCTTGCGTGAGCGCGATCAGCAGCATCGACGCGCCCATGCCGAAGAAGAAGACCAGCATCATCCGCCGGCGTCCCCAGTGATCTCCCAGCCGCCCCGCGGGCAGCGAGCCCAGGCCGAACAGCGCGAACGCGCCGACGCCGTAGGGCATAAGGTCTTCCCAACGCGCGATTCCGAAATCCGCGGCGATCGTGCCGACGGCCGTCGCGAAGACCAGCAGGAACATGTGGTCGAGCGCATGCGCGGCATTGAGCAGCAGCGACGTTGCACGGTTGGTCATCGGATGTCGCCCGCGCGTTTGCGCAAATCGTCGGCAAGCGCTTGCGAAATCTCCACGCCGGATTCCGCCGCACGGGACGCGAGCGCGTCGCGCCGGTAGCCCGGGAGCCGCACGCCTTCGTCCTTCGCCATTTCGGCGATCAGCGTTTCGACGCGCTCGAGGTAGACGTCGCGGCCGGCGAGCGCCTCGGGATCGACCGCCAGGAACGCCTGCCCCAGGCGAGGGCGGTTGCCTTCGTCGACGAAGAAGGAACTCGCCTCGAAGCCCATGGCGGCGCCGGTCAGCGCGGTGACCATGAGCTCGACGACCAGGGCCAGCATCGCGCCCTTCGTTCCCCCGAGCGGCAGCATCGATCCTTCGAGCCCGGCCCTTGGGTCCGTCGTGGGCTTGCCGTCGCGATCGAGCGCCCAACCCGGCGGGATCGCCCGGCCTTCCTTCGCCGCCACCATCAACTTCCCGCGCGCGACTTCCGACAACGATAGATCGACGACGAGCGCGGCGCCCTCGCGCCGGGGAAAGACGGCGGCGATCGGATTGGTTCCGAGCAGCGGCCGCTTGCCGCCCGCCGCGGCCATTGCCGCCGGCGAGTTTCCGAACGCGAGCCCCACCATTCCCGCGGCGGCGATCGGCGTCAGGTGATACGCCGCGACGCCGAAATGATGGCTGTTGGTCACGCAGGCGAACGCCACGCCGTGCTCGCGCGCCCGCCGGATGGCCTCGTCCACGGCGAGCGCGCATGCCGGAAAGGCGAGGCCGCAGCGCGCGTCGATCAGGGCGGCTCCCCCTTTGGAGTGAATGACCGCCGGCTGCGCGGAACCGTCGGCGCGGCCGTTCGCCAGGTGCGTCGCATACTGGCCGATCCGCGACACGCCATGGGATGCAAGGCCTTGCGCATCGGCGTGTACGAGCGCGCTCGCCGTGGCGGATGCCATCGCGGGACTGGCGCCGGCGCGCTCGAGCGCGCGGCGCGCCAGCGCTTCGAGGTCGGGCAACGAAAAGATCGGCATCGCCGGAACGTCAGTGCGCGGCGAGGAACGCGGCGACGCGCTCGGCGATCATCGTCGACACGCGCGCATTGGATTCGCGCGTCACGCCCGCGACATGGGGCGTCAGGATAAGGTTGGGGCACTCCGCGAGCGCCGATCCCGCGGGCAACGGCTCGCGTTCAAAGACGTCGAGGGCCGCGCCGCCGAGCTTTCCCGCGCGCAATGCATTCGCCAGCGCCGCTTCATCGACGACACTGCCCCGCGCGGTGTTGATCAGCACCGCATCCGGCTTCATCGTGGCCAATTTCGACGCGTCGACCAGGTGGCGCGTCGCGGCGGTCAGCGGCACGTGCAGCGTCACCACGTCGGCTTCGCGCAGCAACGCGTCGAACGACATGCGAACGGTCTCCGTCGCGGTCCAGGCCGGCGCATCCGTCGGCACCTCCGAGTCGAATGCAACGACGCGCATGCCGAGCGGTCGATGTTGTCGAGCCCGACGCCCAGGCGCCCGACCACGCGCAGCTCCGGCGCCGCCGCGAGAAGCGCGGGATCGACCTGCGTGTGGTTGCGCACGATCAGCGCCGCCGCCGTCGCGACGGCGGTCATGAGGGCCTCGCCGCGATCGACGAGCTTCGGATCGCAGAGCGTGTCGTGCCGGGCAGGGAGCATGGCGACCGCCGCGTCATCCATGAATTCAGTGATGACGACGCGGCGACGCGTCATGGCTGCTTCGCGAACAGCCGGTCGATATCGCCGAACGCCTTGAACTCGAGCGCGTTGCCGAATGGGTCGAGGAAGAACATCGTCGCCTGCTCGCCCGGCAGGCCTCTGAAGCGGACATAGGGCTCGACAATGAATTTGACGCCGGCCGCCTCGAGCCGCACCGCAAGCGCCTCCCACGCAGGAAGGTCGAGGATCACGCCGAAGTGGCGCACGGGGACATCTTGCCCGTCGACGAGGCTCCGCGCATCCGTCATCGCCGCCGCCGCGACCTTGTGCGTGACGATCTGGTGGCCGTGGAAATCGAAATCGACCCAGTCAGCGGACGAGCGACCTTCGGCGCAACCGAGGAAATCGCCGTAGAAGCGGCGCGCCTCGGCGAGATCGGTCACCGGAAACGCGAGGTGGAAGCGCGGATAGTTCGGCGTCGGCAGATGGTCGGCACTCATTGCTTCCTCCTCAGGGCTGCCACGGCAGGCGGTCGAGATCGACGTTGCCACCGCTGATGATGATGCCCACCCGCCGGCCGGGAAACGTGAGCGTGCGTTCGAGGAGGCACGCGAGCGGCACCGCCGACGAGGGCTCGATGACGATCTTCATCCGTTCAAAGGTCATGCGCATCGCGCGCACCATGCCCGCCTCGCTGGCGAGGCCGATGGACGTTACATGCGCCCGCAGCGCCGCTAGCGTGCGCGGCGACAGCGTGGTCCGCAGCCCGTCGCCGATGGTCGTCGTGGATGCGACAGGCTCCACGCAACCCGATTTGAAGCTACGCGCGGCATCGTCCGCATTCGCCGGCTCCGCGCCGTGAACGGGAAGCGCCGGCCGCAGCGACTTCGCAGCGATGGCCGTCCCGGACAGCAACCCGCCGCCGCCGACCGGCGTGATGATTACATCGAGATCCGGGACCTCGTCCAGCAGCTCGAGCGCCGCCGTGCCCTGCCCCGCGATCACGCGCGCGTCATCGAACGGATGGATCAGCGTGGCGCCCGTTTCCGCCATCACCCCCGCGCATGCGGCTTCGCGCGCCGTCACGGTCGGCACGCACAGGCGCACCGCCGCCCCGTATCGGCGGACGTTCTCGAGCTTCACCTGCGCGGCGTTTTCCGGCATCACCACCCACGCCGGGATGCCGCGCCGCGCCGCGGCATACGCGAGGGCCGCGCCGTGGTTGCCCGACGAATGCGTGACCACGCCGCGTCGCGCCTCCTCGCCGGTCAGTGAAAATACGGCGTTCGACGCGCCGCGCGCCTTGAACGCACCGACTTTCTGAAAATTTTCGCATTTGAAGAAAAGCCGCGCGCCCACTTCGGCATCGAGCGACGCGCAAGTCAGCACCGGCGTGCGATGCACATGCGGCGCAATTAGCGCATGCGCCGCGCGAATGGCGGCGAGATCGGGCAGCGCGGGAGGCCGGGAAGCGTCGTTCATCGCCAGCGCGGCCAGTGCCCGCACGGCCGTCCGAAGGTCACTGTGCGCCGCCTCCGGGGGCAGCGAGCGGAGCGAGCGTGGGGGTCCATAATTACCCGCACGGCCGTCCGAAGGGCACTGTGCGCCCCCTGCGGGGGCAGCGAGCGGAGCGAGCGTGGGGGCCCACTAAGCGCTTTCGTACAAGCGGGTCAGAACGAATTCGCGGTGACCGAGCGCCTCCGCCGCGGTGAGCCGGCCGCTCGCGGTGCGGAACATCATGTCGAGGAGCTTGTCGCCGGCCTCGCTCATCGTGATCGTGCGCTGCAGCAGGCCCGACGTGTCGACGTCGACGTGCTCGCTCATCGTGCGCACGGTGCGCGGATTGGCGCAGATCTTGATCACCGGCAGGATCGGATTGCCG
>JBDTLY010000357.1:0-4012 GCA_039934535.1 Casimicrobiaceae bacterium
ATCCGGATATCGAGGAACGCGAGCTGCGGCCGGTGCGCGTCGAACGCCGCCAGCGCCTCGTTGCCGTCGGCGACTTCGGCGACGATCTCGAGCTCGGGCCAGACCTCGGCGAGCCGCTCCTTCAGCCGCTCGCGCATCAGCGGCTCGTCCTCGGCGATGAGGGCGGTCGCCTTGCTCATGCGTTGCTCGGCGAAGGGAAGGAATCGGTGGGCGCCGCGAAGTACTCGGCCGGCGCGTCCGGGAACACGATGCGGGCGACGAACCCGCGCGGCTCGTTCGCCTCGAGCGCCAGGTGCGCGCGGCCATCGTAGAGAAGCGCCAGCCGCTCGCGAATGTTGGCGAGGCCGATGCCCTGGCCGGGCGCCTCCGCAAGGCCGACGCCGGTGTCCGCCACCGACACCACGAGACGGGCATCGCCGTCGATCGCGGCGGAAACGGTGACGCGTCCGCCCGCAGTGCACGGTTCGATCCCGTGCTTCAGCGCATTCTCGACCAGCGTGATCACCATCCCCGGCGGGACGGTGCGCGCTTCGAGCGCGGCGGGAATGTCGATGGCGTACGCGAGACGCTTGCCGAGCCGCGTCTTCATTATCGCGAGGTACGCGCCGACGAGCGCCGCCTCCTGTTTCAGTGTCGATGACTCGCCGCGCATCGAAGGCGTGGACGCGCGCAGGAACACGATCAGGTCCGCGATGAGGCGCGCCGCGGCGGGCGCGCCCTTCTCGGCGAGCTGCTGCGCGCTGCCGAGCGTGTTGAACAGGAAATGCGGCTCGATCTGCAGCTGCAGCATCTTGAGGCGGGATTCCGCGAGCTGGCGCGAAAGCTCGCTCTGCCGGCGCATCGCCTCGAGGTGCGCGGTCAGCGCGGCATACTCGCGATTGCGCAGCGTCGTGATCAGCGCGATGACCACCGAATAGAGCACGCCGAAGACGAGCCCCGCGATGACGAGATGGCGCAGCTGCGCGCTGTCGAACACCCACGCCATCGGTTCGCGGCCGGTCGCAAGGTCGACCAGCGTGCCGCCGAGGAGCGCGCCGCCAAGCGCAACGGTCATGGCGATGAGCGCCAAGCGGAAGATCCGGCTCGAGAACTTGCGGTAGCCGAACCATGCCGACAGCCCCGACCACAGAAGCGAGAGCACCAGCACGTTGAAGACCAGCGCCGCCTCGAGGAACGACATGTTCCAGGGCAGCATCGACGCGAACCACGCGGTGAGCGTCGTGATGCCGACGAGCGCCACCAGCCACAGCCAGCCGCGGTCCTGCGACAGCCAGCGGTCGAACGCCCGGACGTCGCGCCGCTCGACCTCCGACAACGAGGCGAGCAGCCCGTCCGCGAATGCGTCGTACCGGGACTTCAGCGCAACGAATGGCATGGCGGGTCGCCGGAAAGAGGGCGCATCATTCTAGGGGCGGGCGGGAGCAGGCGAATCCGCCCGGCGGATGAATTGCGGAACGGCGGGAACGGGCGACGACCGGATGCGACGGGCGGTGGTTACCCGCGGCTCAGAGGCCGCGCACGATGCGCGCGTAGGCGGAGTGGTTGTGGATCGATTCAAAATTCTCGGCCTCGACCGCGAAGCCGTCGACGCGCGGATCGGCGGCAAGCCGCGCGGCGACGCCGCGCACAAGGTCCTCGACGAACTTCGGATTGTTGTAAGCGTACTCGGTGACGTATTTCTCGTCAGCGCGCTTCAGGAGCCCGTAGAGTTCGCACGAGGCTTCCTCTTCCGCCACCCGGATCATCTCGGTGAGGAAGAGCGGCGCGCCGGGCCGCACGGTGATTGTCACGGTCGAGCGCTGGTTGTGCGCGCCGTACTCCGAGATCTCCTTCGAGCACGGGCAAAGCGAAGTCACCGGGACCGCCACGGTCTGCGTCTGCCGGTAGGTGCCGCCATCGAGCTCGCCTTCGAGGCGCACTTCATAATCGAGAAGACTCGCAACCCCGGATACCGGCGCCGACTTGCGGATGAAGTACGGAAACGCGAGCTCGATCCGGCCGCCGGGCGCCTCGAGCAGCACGACCAGCGTGTCGAGCAGGCTGCGCAGCGCGTGCACGGTCAGCGGCGGCTCGCCGGGCGCGCTCACCGATTCGAGCAGCGCGACGAGGCGCGACATGTGCGTGCCCTTCCGGTCGGCGGGAAGGGCGACGTAGACATTGCACACCGCGATCGTCGGCCGCGCGATCCCGTCGGCGTCGGCGAAGGTGAGCGGGTAGCGCAGGCCGCGGATGCCGACCTGGTCGATCGCGATGTCGCGTTCGTCGCTCCCGGACTGCACGTCGGGAATCGGGAACATCGTCTGCGGGCGCTCGGGCCGGTTCATGGCATCAATTGTAATGGATTCGATTTACGCGGCGGGTTTGCGGACGACCTCGGGGCGCGGCTGCCCGAATCGGGCCTGGATGGACGCGACGATTCCGGCCGCGTCGAGACCGCAAGCGGCGAGAAGCTGGCCGGGGTCGCCGTGATCGATGAACGCATCGGGCAACCCCAGCTGCAGCAGGGGAATCTCGATGCCGGCCGCGGCAAGCGCCTCGGCGACCGCGCTGCCCGCCCCGCCCATCACGACGTTTTCCTCGACCGTGACCAGCGCATCGTGCTCGTTCGCGAGCCTCGCCACGAGCGCCGCGTCGAGCGGCTTGACGAAGCGCATGTTGGCGACCGTGGCGTCGAGCTCGTCGGCGGCGGCCAGCGCGTGGCGCAGCATTGCGCCGAACGACAGGATCGCGATGCGCTCCGCGCGTCGCGTCGAAACGCGGCGAATCTCGCCCGTCCCCACGGGAAGCGCGGTCATTTCCGCTTCCACCGCGGCCCCCGGTCCCGCGCCGCGCGGATAGCGGACCGCCGCAGGCGTGTCGAGCGTGAATGCCGTGTAGAGCATCTGCCTGCATTCGTTCTCGTCCGCGGGCGCCATCACCGTCATGTTGGGGATGCAGCGCAGATACGCAAGGTCATACGCGCCGATGTGCGTCGCGCCGTCGGCGCCGACGATGCCTCCGCGGTCGATGGCGAACACGACCGGAAGGTTCTGCAGCGCGACGTCGTGGATCAGCTGGTCATACGCGCGCTGCAGGAACGTCGAATAGATGGCGACGACGGGCTTCATGCCCTCGCAGGCGAGCCCCGCCGCGAACGTCAGCGCATGCTGCTCGGCGATGCCGACATCGAAATAGCGCGCGGGGTATTCCTGCGAGAAGCGCACGAGGCCCGAGCCTTCGCGCATCGCCGGCGTGATCGCCACGAGCCGGTCGTCGCGCGCCGCCATGTCGCACAGCCAGTCGCCGAAGATCTGCGTATAGGCGGGCTTGGCCGCTGGTTTGGGCGTGAAGCCGACGGCCGGATCGAACTTCGTGACGCCGTGGTAGAGGATCGGATCGTCCTCCGCGCGGGCATAGCCATAGCCCTTCCGCGTGATCACATGGAGCAGCTGCGGCCCCTTGAGCGCCTTGACGTTGCCGAGCGTGCGCGTCAGCGCGTCGACGTCGTGGCCGTCGATTGGGCCGATGTAGTTGAAACCGAACTCCTCGAACAGCGTGCCGGGCAGCACCATGCCCTTCATGTGCTCTTCCCAGCGCTTCGCGAGTTCCTTGACCGGCGGGACTTTCGACAGCACTTCCTTGCCGCCGCGGCGCATCGTGTTGTAAAGGCGCGACGACAGCACGCTGGCGAGGTACCGGTTGAGCGCGCCCACCGGTTCCGAAATCGACATCTCGTTGTCGTTCAGCACGACGAGAAGGTCCGCGCCGGCCGTGCCGGCGTTGTTCAGCGCTTCGAATGCCATCCCGGCGCTCATCGCTCCGTCGCCGATCACGGCGACCACGCTGCGCGATTCGCCGCGCCGCTGCGCCGCGATCGCCATGCCAAGCGCCGCCGAGATCGACGTGGACGAATGCGCCGTGCCGAACGTGTCGTATTCGCTTTCCGTGCGGCGCGGAAACCCGGACGGGCCATCGGCCATGCGCAACCGGCTCATCTGCGCGCGCCGGCCGGTGAGGATCTTGTGCGGATAGG
>JBDTLY010000358.1:0-3998 GCA_039934535.1 Casimicrobiaceae bacterium
CGGTCAGCGCAAGGCCCACGAACGACAGCATGAGCGCCGAGTGGAGCACGCGCTCGGCCGCCGTAAAGCGCCGGAAGTAGCGTTGCGCCGCGCCATTTCCGCCCGGCTCGCCGTTGGGCCGTGCGTGCACCAGGTTACCCGTTGCGACCGTCATCAGTGCCGCTCCTTGCCGGCCGCGAATTTTTCGCGCACTTCGCGGTAGAACCAGAATGCCGTGTGGATGCCGAAGAAACCGAACACCCCGAAGAGCAGGAGCTCCATGAATTTCGCAGCCCAGTAGAAGATCGGATCGCGCGCCTTGTCGTGCCGATTCGCATGCGGATCGAAACTCGCAAAATTCGCCGACGCGCCCGCGTGGCATTGCTGGCAGGTCTTGAGCCGGTTCTGCTTCGACACTTTCGACGCGGGGTTCGATGCCGGCAGCACCTCGTGCGCGCCATGGCAGGATGCGCATGTTGCCATCCGCGAATACCCGAGCGCCGTCACCTGGCCGTGGAAGGTGTCGCGGTATGTCGCCAGGTAATCCGCGTGACACGTGCCGCACTCCTTGATGACCTCCGTCTGGAATTTCGGCGTGTCGTGCTGCTGGATGCCGTGCGCGGAGTGACAGTCGGTGCAACCCGGCGCGGCGAGAACGCCGTCCTGGCGCAGCTTGCCGTGCTTCCCTCTCATGTACGCTTCGCGCTCCGCCGTGTGACAGGCGCCGCAGGTGTCCGGAACCTTCGCGCGGCTGGTGCGGCTCCCGTCGTTGGCCTTGGGCTGGATGTCATGCGCCCCATGGCAGTTGGTGCAGGTCGGGGCAGACCCCCGCGCCGCGCCTGTGAGCGCCTTGCCGTGGATGCTGTCGTGGAACATCCCGCCGATGTTCCCGCCCGGGAGCTTGCCCTTGGCGACCATCGCGTCGTTGCCGTGGCACGTCGAGCAGGTGGCCTCGATGTTGGCGTGGTTCGTGCGCGACATCGGGTCCTTCGACCGCACGATGTCGTGCTTGCCATGGCAGTCCGTGCAGGTTGCGGCGATCGTGCTGCCGCCCTTGCGCGCCTTCCCGTGCACGGTTCCCGTGTACTCCTTGACCTCCTTGGCGTGGCAGGTCGCGCAATTGACGGGCTTCAGCTTTTCTGGGTGCGGCAGCTTGTCCGCCGCAACGTCGGCGTGGCAGTCGGTGCATTTGAGCTTCATTTCGCCGTGCACCGACGCCGCGAATTTCGCACCGTCGACGGCGATCGGGTTGCCGGCCGCGCCCTTGGCGTCCTTGTCGGCATGACACATGAGACACGTGTCGGTGACGCTCGGGGCGGGCGCAGGCGTCGTGGCGGCCTGTGCCGTGGCAACTGCCGCCAAACCGGCGTACAGGATCGCGCGAATCGTTTGAACTGCTCTCACGGAAAATCTTGCCCGGCGGATGGTCGGCGCTTGTGGCGACCGCGCCTCCGCATTCCGGGGTCACCGATCGCCGTTTCGGACTGCAGAATGACATCCGCGCGGGCCATTCGTGTTGATGTGGATCAACGGGCGCAACGCGCACGCCTTGTCCGCGCGCGACGAACCGCCGCATGAAGATCAGGAAGCCGCGGTTGGGGGTTACCGCGTCACATCGACAAGACCCATTTCACCAGCGATTTGAGGTCGGCGTCGCTGGCTTTTTGCGCGGGGTGGCCGGTGCCGTTCTTCAGCTTGGCAACCAGCGTCGCGTCGGCATCGGCCTTGCCCTTGTACTTCTCCGCAACGGACTTGAACGACGGCCCGATCTTCTTGGTGTCGGCGGCGTGGCAGTTGAGGCAGCCGCTGCTCTTGGCCAGAGCCTCCTGCGCGATCGCCGCCTGGGCGCCGGCGAGGCCGAGTGTCGCAACGAGTGCAATCAGAACAGACTTCATGTTGTTTCCTTCCCGAAGTATGCCGACGCTGACGCGGGCAATGGGTGACAAGGGTCGCCTTCCGATTTCTCGTGACACCGGGGGGCGTGTGCATAAACGTTTGACAACCCAGTTTAGCTTACCGGAATTGCCGCCTCCCGTCGGCGCCGGCACTTGACATGGGTCAAGACGGCACCATGCCGGGCGTGCCTGGTCGGGCGCGGCCGGCGCGGCTTCGGACCGACGGCTGATCCAGGTCAAGGGGTTCCGCAGGTCGCTGTCGCACCATGGGCTTCCGGCAGAGCGGAGGAAGGTCGACAATGCCCCAGGTTCCGAGCGCCGCAATCGCGGTGGAGGGCCTCGCAGCAAAGGGGGGCACGCGACGTGCACGAGGTCCGCAAGACCGCTCTCGTTCCATATCCGGCCGAGGGCATTTTCGACCTGATCGAGGCGGCGGAGCACTATCCGGTGTTCCTGCCATGGTGCGCCGGGGCGACGGTGCTTGCGCGCGACGAAAACGTCGTCAGCGCAAGGATCGTCGTCGACTACCACGGGGTGCGCTTCAACTTCGTCACGCGCAATCCGAAGCGCCGCCCGGAGTACATGGCGGTCCATCTCGAGCAGGGGCCGTTCCGGCATTTCGAGGGCGAGTGGAACCTCAGGCAATTGGCGGCGGACGCCTGCAAAATCGAGTTCTGCCTGCGTTACGAGTTCCGGAGCGTGGTGATGGCGCGATTGGCAGGCCCGGTGTTCGGCAACATCGCGGACGCACTCGTGGATGCGTTTGTCGACCGCGCCGAGCAGGTCTACGGAACCGGCGGCGGCGCGGGAGCTTGAATCCGCCGGATAATCATCGATAGACACGAAAGAGTCGCCATGACGAACCAGAACGCGTATGACGCACTGCGCAATTCAAAACTCGCCGCCGAACTCACCGAGGAGCAGTGCGGCGTGCTCGCCGCGCTGGTCACCTTGCGCGACCTGAAGGAGGGAGAGGTGCTCGTCAAGGAAGGCGAGTCCGATAATCACCTCTACACCATCCTCGCGGGCACGATCAGCGTGGTCAGGAACGCAGGGACCCGGGAGGCAGTTCCGCTGTTCGCCATCGGCACCGGCGACTTCGCCGACGAGCTCGGGTTCATGGATGGCACCGTCCACTACGCGTCGCTTGTGGCGAGCGGTGACACGCGGGTGCTCGGGATCGAGCGCGAGAAGCTCGAATCGCTCCTCGCGGGCCATCCCGAGATCGTCTACAAGGTGATGCGCGCGATCGTGCGCGCCGTCCACCAGATCCAACGGCAGCTTTCGATGCAGTCCGCGGAGCTGACCAATTACATCTACAAGCTGCACGGCCGCTACTGACCGGCGGGCGCCAGCGACTCGGCAACGAGCTCGGCGATGTCGCGCGTCGCGATGCTTCCGTCCTGGCCGAGCGCCGAGACGCCGTCGCTCATCATCACCGCGCAGTACGGGCACGCCGTCGCAATGACCGTCGGCGCGCGGGTGAGCGCCTGCTCGACCCGCGTCACGTTGATGCGGCGGCCGATCTTCTCCTCCATCCACATGCGGGCGCCGCCCGCGCCGCAGCACATCGCCTTTTCACGGGACAGCGCGAACTCGAGCGGTGTGTCCTTGCACACCGCCGCGAGCGCCCGCCGCGGCGCCTCGTACTCGTTGTTGTGCCGGCCGAGGTAGCAGGGCTCGTGGTAGATCACGTTTTCGTGCCGTGGCGTGAGCGCCAGCCGACCCTCCCCGATCAGCTGCGCGATCAGCTGCGTGTGATGGATGACCTCGTAATGGCCGCCGAATTCCGGATACTCGTTCTTCAGGCTGTTGAAGGCGTGCGGATCGCAGGTGACGATCCGCGTGACGCCGAGCTCGTTCAGCGTCGCCGCGAGGCCCTTCGCGAGGGTCTGGAACAGCAATTCGTTGCCGGCGCGCCGCACGCATTCGCCGGTCGACGTTTCCGCGGCGCCCAGAATGCCGACGCGCACGCCCGCGGCGCGCATGACCGCGACGAAGGCGCGCGCGATCTTCTGGCCGCGCGGATCGAACGATTCCGCCGAGCCGACGTAGAACAGCCAGTCGAGCGCCTTCACCTCGGCCGCCGTCGTCACCACGGGCAGGTCGAGGCCGTGCGCCCAC
>JBDTLY010000359.1:0-3984 GCA_039934535.1 Casimicrobiaceae bacterium
CGATGCCACCGGCCAGGAGGGCGGCGGTTGCAGTTGCAAGAACGGCACGGCGTGACGTATGAAGCGACATGAGAACCTCCTTTGGCGTTTCGGCACGGGCGCGGGAACCGGTTTTCTGATTTCGCGGGGGTGCTGATTCCGTCAACGGCGGATTCGGGGACAGCGTTGACGCCGTTACAAACCGAAACGATTGGGCACCGGCGCGGAAATGCCGCGCGCTTTGTCGGCGGCCGACGGGTTGCGCTATCCTTGCGCCGAAGCCGGGCCGCGAATCGCGGACGGCCGTCGACTTCAGGGGAATCCATCGTGCCGCGTCCCATAAGCCTCGCGCGAATCTGCGCTGCCGCAATCCTTTCGCTCGCCGTAGGCGCGACGGCGCTTCCGGCGGTCGCTGCCAATCTCATGATCGGCCTCGGCACGGACGTGACCGCCCTCGATCCGCACTATCACAACGTCACGCCGAACAACAACGTCGCCGCGCATATCTTCGGCTACCTGGTCCAGCGCAACGAGAAGTCGCAGCTCGAGCCGGGCCTCGCCACCGAGTGGAAGACGATCGACCCGCTGACCTGGGAGTTCAAGCTGCGCCGCGGTGTGAAGTTTCACGACGGCAGCGAGTTCACCGCCGCCGACGTCGTCGCGTCGATCGAACGTGTGCCGACCGTGCCCAACAGTCCGTCGCCGTTTACGGCGTTCACGAAGCAGATCAAGGAGGTCGTCGTCGTCGACCCGTATACGATCCGGTTCAGGACGGTCACACCCTATCCGCTGATGCCTTCCGACATGACGCAGGTGGTGATGATCTCCAAGGCGGCGGCGAAGGCCACGACCGACGACTTCAACAGCGGCAAGGCTGCCATCGGCACCGGCCCGTACAAGCTCGTGCGCTACGCAAAGGGCGATCGGATCGAGCTCGCGCGTAACGACGCGTATTGGGGCGGTGCCACTCCCTGGGAGAAGGTGACGCTGCGCCTGCTGCCGCAGGATGCGTCGCGCGTTGCGGCGCTGTTGTCAGGGGACGTGCAGGCGATCGAGAACGTGCCGCCGACCGATGTCGCGCAACTGCGGAAGGACAAGCGCCTTTCGACCTATCGCACTGTCGCCGACAGGCTCATCTTTCTGCACATGGACAGCGACCGCGACGTCTCGCCGTTCGTCACCGACAAGGCCGGCAAGCCGCTCGCGAGGAATTCGCTCAAGGATCCGCGCGTGCGCAAGGCCATCTCCAAAGCCATCAACCGGCCGGCAATCGTCGAGAAAGTAATGGAAGGAGAGGCAATTCCATCCGGCCAGCTCGTTGCCGAATTCCTGTTCGGCGCGACGAAGAACCTGAAGGTCGAGGCATTCGATCCGGAAGGCGCGAAGAAGCTGCTCGCGGAGGCTGGGTATCCCGATGGCTTCGGGCTCACGATCCATGCGCCCAACAACCGCTACGTCAACGACGCGAAGATCGCGCAGGCGGTCGCGCAGATGCTGTCCCGGGTCGGCATCGACACCAAGGTGGTCGCCATGCCGTCGTCGACGTTCTTCACGCAGGCGACCGACCTCAAGTTCAGTTTCATGCTGGTCGGCTGGAGCACCGGTACGGGCGAAGCGTCGTCGTCGCTGAAGGCGCTGCTGATGACGTTCAACCGCGACAAGGGCTTTGGAACTGCCAACCGCGGCCGGTATTCGAATACCAAGGTCGACGCGCTGACGGAGGATGCGCTGCAGACGGTCGACGACGTGAAGCGCGAGGCCTACCTCCAACGTGCGACCGAACTCGCGATCAACGACACGGGGATCGTCCCGCTGCACTTCCAGGTCAACCTTTGGGCGACGCGCGACGGCATTACCTATGTCCCGCGCGTCGATGAAGGCACGCTGGCGTGGAAATTCAGGCCGGCGGCAGGCAAATGAACGCGCCACATCCGCCGCCGACTGTCACCACCCCGGCCGAGAACTTCATCGGAAATCGCTGGGCCGCGCCGGCGAACGGCGAGACGTTGCCGATGGTCGATCCGTCGGACGGCCAGCCGTTTGCGGCGATTGCTTCGGGTTCCGCGGCGGACATCGAGGCGGCCGTCAGCGCCGCGCGGCAGGCGTTCGACGGGTCCTGGGGCCGGCTCGCGCCGGCGGAAAAGGGGCGATTACTGGCCAAGCTTGGGCGCGCAATTCTCGACCATGCCGAAGAGCTTGCGCTCATCGAAGCGCGCGATTGCGGCAAGCCGCTTTCGCAGGCGCGCAACGATGTCGCCGCGTGCGCGCGCTATTTCGAGTTCTACGGCGGGGCGTGCGACAAGCTCACCGGCGAGACGATTCCCTATCCGGCGAACTACACGGTGCTGACCTGGCGCGAGCCGCACGGCGTGACCGGCCACATCATCCCGTGGAATTATCCGTTGCAGATTTTCGGGCGCTCGATCGGCGGTGCGCTGGCCGCGGGCAACGCCTGCGTCGTGAAGCCGGCGGAAGACGCGTGCCTGTCGCTGCTGCGCGTGGCGGAGCTCGCGGCGGAAATCGGATTGCCGGAAGGTGCGCTCAACATCGTCACGGGACTCGGACGCGAGGCGGGCGCCGCGCTCGCATCGAGCGCGGGAATCGATCACCTGTCGTTCACCGGGTCGCCGGCGACGGGCGCGTGGGTTGCCGGGGAAGCCGCGAAACGCCATTGCCCGGGCACCCTGGAGCTCGGGGGCAAGGGCGCGCAGGTCGTGTTCGCCGACGCCGATCTCGACGCCGCGCTGCCGGTCATCGTCAACGCGATCGTGCAGAATGCGGGGCAGACGTGCTCGGCGGGGAGCCGGCTCGTCGTCGAACGCTCGCGCTACGAAGAACTGCTGGACAAACTCGGCGCGCGCTTCGCGGCATTGAACGTCGGCCCCGCGATGGCCGACCTCGACTGCGGGCCGCTGATCCGCGCGAGCCAGCTCGCTCGAGTGCGCGGGTTCCTGGCCGATGCGGAGCGTGATGGTCACCCGACGGTTGCGACCGGAACAGTGGTGGCCGATGCACCCGCAGGCGGCTACTACGTCCCGCCGCGCCTGATTCGCGACGTGCCGCCTGCGAGCCGCCTCGCCTGCGACGAAGTGTTCGGCCCGGTGCTCGCCGCGATGCCGTTCGCCGACGAGGCGGATGCCATCAGGATCGCGAACGGCACGCCGTTCGGCCTCGTTTCCGGCGTCTGGACGCGCGACGGCGGACGCCAGTTGCGGATGGCGCGTGCAATTCGCAGTGGACAGGTATTCGTGAACAGCTACGGTGCGGGCGGGGGCGTCGAGCTGCCGTTCGGCGGCGTCAGGCATTCCGGATACGGCCGCGAAAAAGGATTCGAGGCGCTGCACGGCTTTACCGTGCTGAAGACCGTCGTGCTGCAGCACGGATGAAAGACGACATGAGACTGAAAGACAAAGTCGCGATTGTGACCGGCGCGGGATCGGGATTTGGCGAGGGCATCGCCAGGCGCTTTGCCGCGGAAGGCGCGAAGGTCCTTGTCAACGACATCGCCGCCGCGAACGGTGAGCGCGTCGCGCGCGAGATCGTGGAGGCAGGCGGCAGTGCGCATTTCTGCGAAGGCGACGTGTCGAAGAATGCCGACGTCGCGCGCATTGTCGCCGCGGCGCTGGCCGCGTTCGGCGACCTCGACATCGTCGTCAACAACGCCGGCACCACGCACCGCAACCAGCCGATGCTCGACGTGTCCGAAGAGGAGTTCGACCGTATCTACCGCGTCAACGTGAAGAGCCTGTTCCTGACGGCGCGGCACGCGGTCCCGCACTTCCGCAAGAAGCGCAACGGCGTCTTCATCACGATCGCGTCGACCGCCGGCGTGCGCCCGCGGCCGGGCCTCACGTGGTACAACGGCAGCAAGGGTGCCGCGATCACCACGTCGCGGTCAATGGCGGCGGAGCTCGCGCCGCACAACATCCGCGTGAACATCATCAACCCGGTGGCGGGGGAGACGGCGATGCTCTCGAGGAGAGCGCTCGCGCCCGTCTGCTGCTT